>JAOZSO010000354.1:0-4184 GCA_029939655.1 Desulfobacterales bacterium | reverse complement strand
AACATTGGACGTTCGATGTTCGATGTTGGACGTTCATCTTTATAAAATCATCATTTTTTGCAGGTCTAAAGACCTGCGCTACATTACATGGAACCGCATATTACCTTAAGTTAATGACATTGGCTTACAGCTTATGGTTTGGCAGTTGAGCCGAACTATTGCCTCCCCTTGAACCCTCGAACCCTTGGCCCCTCGTTCCCTTCAACCCTCCAAACCTCAAACCCTCCGACCCTTCAGTTAGGCACCGGCTGTACCCACCTGTTTTTATTCCCGTCATAAAACCATTTGTCCGGAAAGCCACTGCGCTTCAGAAAACTCGGTTCCTCGGCCCACGCCATCAAGTCCTCGTATGCCTGATAAACCTTACGGAAAGCGTCCTTTCCACCACCCATATCGGGGTGAACGATTCTGGCCTGACGCCGGTAAGCCGACTTGATAACCTGCTTGAGTTTCTTTGAATGGAGAACCTCTCTATCGAGTTTCAGATACACCAGAGACTTTCCGCTTCCCTTGACGGCAGGAATCTTCACCACCACCGGCTGGATCGATTCGGCCGATGAATCCTCCAGGGCCGCCTGATTCAGCACATGTCGTGATGCAAGATACCCCCGATTGGTCCGTTTCATCTCCCCCCACCATGCATTCCCCAAAATATTGCATAACTCCGAAAAATCCTCCGCTGGTTTCCTGTTCCGGGACCTCGTAAAAAGAAAACTGTATATCTTTATTGAACCGAGTGGGAGTACATCCATGATCAGCAACTCCTCCGTAAAGTAAAACGTTGCATATCGTGTATTGAGGGCTTTCAAGAGACCGGTTCGGACGTTCAGCTGGTGTCGCAGTTTTTTCCGACACGCCACGGAGCAGTATTTTCGGGTACCCATGTTTTCAGTGGAACCACACGACAGGCATTTTTTCAAATCAACACCAGGGAGCTTATTACACTGTGTTTGTAAAGGGTTATACATATACTCTTTATCCCATTTGATACGTCGTCGTTATTAGGCTTAGCGAGTTTTTCACCGTGCACAACTGCGAGAAGCTTCATTTTAAAAAAATAAATTGAAAAATGATACTATTTTATTTATATTCCTATTGAATTGTATGAATCGATCCAATATCCTGGGAGAATCCTCATATGAAAATTATTGAAACAAATGCGTTTCATACCTTCTATGCAAATGCCAACGATACTGTGAAAATCACATGTCCGGAATGCAACACTTCAAAAAGCTTCAATGCGAATGAATACAAAACATCCAACCGGGGCATCAAGGCAAGATGTGCCTGCGGCAATGTATTTCGCTGCATCATCGAATTCAGGAAATTTTATCGTAAAACCGTCGATTTTGCCGGCGAATATCGCAATGAAAAGACAGGCGATGCCGGCAGGATGGCAGTCGAAAGCATTTCGCTCAGCGGTATTGATTTTGTCAATTTAACCTCCGGAAATCTTATCATGCAGAACGATACTCTGGAAGTCTCCTTTTATCTGGACGACAATAATAAAACGTTTATCCAACGGAAAGCAAAAGTAACCGCTTCGGATAAAAATACGATCAATGCGA
The DNA here is from genome assembly GCA_029939655.1 of Desulfobacterales bacterium. GTDB lineage: Bacteria > Desulfobacterota > Desulfobacteria > Desulfobacterales > B30-G6 > B30-G6. The sequence goes on along the minus strand of JAOZSO010000354.1, from coordinate 2,616 downwards.
TATTTATCAATTTTCAACTCTACGACAAAGATCTGGGTTTCTACCTGATGCCCTGATCCGGGGATTCCATCAAAAGCGGTGCTATTTCCTTGACGGCATCCCATGGTTCCATGTAACCCGGACGTAACTATTCAGCCACAGATTCACACAGATGAACGCAGCTATGTTTAAACACAAAGAAATTACAGATATTATACTTATATGATAATAAAAGAAAAAATATCAGTGATGATCAGCGTAGATCGGCGGCTGAATAGTTACACCCGTGAAAACCAATATTTTGTGATAGATAGGAGACCTTGACAATATGGTACAAACCCTCAAAAAATACCTTCTGTATGCAATCATTGCTGGTTTTTGCTACATGCTGTTAGCGTATCATTTTATTTATACAGGCGGCGAAGATGTCAACATCATGAACTCAGTCAGAACCCTCAAAAAAGAAAAGCTCAACCTCCGATACACCTTCTTCAGCGTTCAAAAAAAGAAACCGGACACCATCATGAAAATCGATGTGCTACGAGACGCCGGGATCGGTGACATCCTTGTGGAATTCGACATTATCACTGAAGACGAAAATATCGCCCTTGAAAATAAGTACGCATACGAAGAATAGAATCGAGGTATCCACTATGGCAAAAAATATCGACCGGAAGACAGCAAAGCCTACATGCAGACAGCGCATAGGGGACTCATTCGTCGAGAGCAAGCTCATCACCAAGGAGCAGCTGCGGCAGGCACTTACAAAACAAATCCAGACAGGTGGACAACTGGGTTCCATTCTGCTAGAGCTGGGGTATATCGTTATCGATGACTTGTTGGCTTTTTTAAGTCGTCAGAGTTGTGTTCAGACCGTCAACCTGTTTAAAATCGACATCGAAAAATCCGTGCTTGATCTGATACCACGGGAAAAAATATTCAACTCGAAGATACTACCCGTATTTGCAGACAAAACCTCGCTCACCCTGGCCATGGTCAACCCCAACGATTTTGAAATCATCAGCGAACTCGGATTCTCTCTGGGAAAAAAAATCAAACCCGTAATGATTCCTTCTTTTATGATGGAAGCGGCCAGAAAAATCCTGTTGACGGATGCCTCGAGTGGTTTGCGGGGGGAATCGATCCGGAAAATGGTTGAAAACTCCTGGGAAAAAATGAGCAAGGCGCCGCCCTTTATTTCATTGTTGCAATACCTGGTAAAATCTGATGCCAGCGATATGCTCCTGACGCCGGGTGCCCCTCCCTGTATCAAAATCAGCAATGAGGTAAGGCGACTGAATATGGCACCGCTCACACCGGATGACTGCGAAAAATATGCCAGGGAGTTTTTGTCCGGTGAGGATTGGGAGCGCTTTCTCGGTAGCAATGACATAGGCTTTGCCATCACCTATCCGAGCATCGGCCGTTTCAGGGCGAATGTTTTCAGACAGAGGAGTTCCATCGCCATTGCCATTCGAAACCTCCCGGAAACAATTCCTTCATTTTCACAACTCAACCTTCCTAATTGGCTGAGAGATTTTTGCCTCAAACCCCAGGGATTGATTCTGATTGCCGGACCTGCCGGACATGGCAAGTCAACAACCCTCTGCGCCTTGGTGGACATCATCAATACCAACCGGCGATGCAACATTGTGACCCTTGAAGACCCGGTCGAATATCTTCACCAGCATAAGATGAGTAATATCAACCAGCGCCAGGTCGGCAGAGACACCCAATCCTTCAGTGAAGGCCTGCGAAATGTGTTTCGTCAGGCACCGGACGTAATTGTTATCGGTGAAATGCGCGACAAGGAAAGCTACGAAATCGCCATAAAAGCTGCCTCCACCGGCCATCTGGTACTGAGCACGATCCACGCCAACAGCTCCACTTCCGTCATCGAAACCGTGATTAATTCCTTCGAGCCCCACGAGCAGAATCTTGTGCGCCAGATGTTGGCCGACTGCCTCCTGCTCTGTCTGGCCCAGCGCCTGATACCCGCCAGGAAAGGTGACCGCCGGGTGCTGGCCCTGGAAAAACTGGTCAACACTCACCGTATCAAAAAGCGTATCCGGAAAGAAGAGACCCACCATATCCGTTCACAAATGCAAGCCGGAACCGAAGATTTTGTGTCCCTGGATGTGTCTCTGGCGAACCTTTATAAGAAAAATGCCATCCGGCTTGAAGACGGTGCCTTATATGCCGAGGATGAGCTCTTTTTCCGGGAAATAGTTTCCGGAAAACCATGAGTAGATACCCGGGTCCAAAGGGCCCGGCACTGATTTAATCCTGTAAGGGATTAATTTTATGCACATTCAACTTATGATAAATTCTAAATCCGAATATCGAAATACGAAACAAATCCAAATATCGAATGCTCAAATGATTCAAACATAGTGTTTGAACTTGCATCGCCAAGGTCTTGTTTTGATCATTCGAATTTTGATCATTAGGTATTGTTTAGGATTTCGAGTTTTGTGCTTCGGATTTAAGGAACTAACGACATCGGCATAGCCAAACATCTCTGACCTGGCCCAAAGGACCAGGTTTTAAATGATAGAATAAAATATTCCTCGTCAAGTTTCATGAAATGTTCGGGCTATATCTGCTTGAGTTCGATGGTGGTCAGGCTTTCGATGG
>JAOZSO010000353.1:0-4187 GCA_029939655.1 Desulfobacterales bacterium | reverse complement strand
CCTGGGCAGGCGTGAATTGGTTCCATTTGAAGTCTCCTTGTAAGAGTTGTTATGCGTTTGCATTTGGGGCGCGGCAATTTTTCTTATACCTACAATACCGCTGCAATCCTGTTCATCAACGCTTGTTCCTGTTCCTTGGATATCGGATGCAGAGATACAATGTCCTTCAGCAGACATGTGCCGACATCACAAGCGCCACACCCGATACCATAATCATTCAGGATATCCATCACTTGTGGATGGCTATCGATGATTTCCTTGATACCCCTATTCAGATAGTCCTCTAAGGTTTCCATAGACATTTTCTCCTTGCATCCCGATTTGTCATGAAGTATTCGAGTCACACCGCCACTATCTCCCGCCTGTCGACCATATCCACCAGGTTTCACTCCCTGACGAATAAATATTAACAATAGATGGTATGCATAGATACGACATTGTGGCACACAATGTAATTGACTTAAATCAATAAATTCGTTATACGAATAAAATATTCGACCTGTTGACAAAATGCTAAACGCAAGATAAAAACATTATCTGCTCATTATGACTTAAACCACCTGATTTAAGCTTCCCCCAAAAAGGAGAACATCATGGAGAAAAAAAAATGTTTCCCAAGTATCACATTTGCGGTTCTATTGATTCTTTCAACCTGTGTTCCCATGGCATCTGCTGCTGAACCTATCATCGTCGGCGTCTCCACCTCTTTGGGTTTCTTAGAGGGTAAGGAGTCTCTTAAAGCCGTTGAAATGGCGGTGGATGAAATCAATGCAGCCGGCGGTGTTTCCGTTGGTACGACCAAGAGAAATCTCAAAGTCGAATCCATAGATCTCAGAGATGCAGCACCCGGCGTACCTGTCCCGGAGGCCTTGCTCGGTATAGAGAAGATTATTCTGGAGAAAAAGCCTGCAGCCCTTGTTGTAGGTCCGTTCCGTTCAGAGGCTCTCATCGCTGGGATGGATATCATCGCCAAACACAAAGTCCCTCTTCTGGGAACAATCGCCATGTCTCCCGGCTCCGAGAAAAAAATCAAGCAAAACCCGGAAAAATATAAATATGTCTTCAGAACCTGCCTCAATGCCGTGCACCTCGTCAAGTATCTGGCAGGTACCATGGCCGCCATCAAAAAAGAATTCGGATTCGACAAGGTCTATGTGATGCACCAGGATGTTGCATGGGCACGCGCCACCGCCGGGTTCGTGAAGAAAATGTACTTTGATAAGGCCGGGTGGACTATTACAGGGCAGGAAAGCTATCCCACCGGGACGTCTGATTTCTCATCGAGCTTGATGAAGGCCAAGGCCACCGGCGCTCAGGTGATTCTACCGATTTTTGACATGCCGCAGAGCGGAACCCTTGTCAAACAATGGAATGCCATGAAAGTACCAGCGATCCTGGCCGGATTCATCTCGCCATTGGCCGGGTCCGGGGCATGGAAAACCTTTGACGGTAAGATAGGCGGCGCCATGAATACCATCTTTGAAATGGGCAGTGCCATCGCATCGGATAAACTTCCTGCGTCCGCAGCCTTTTACGCTAACTACGAAAAAAAATACGGGAAAAAAATACAGGCCGGCCATGGACCGGCACCGTCATATGAATCCGTATACATCCTCAAGGAAGCCATTGAACGCGCAGGCAGCACAGACCCCGATGCTATTGTAGCGGAATTGGAAAAAACAGATCGAATCGGCGTGATGGGTCGCATCCGATACGATGAGGGTCATCAAGCAGTATATGGATTCGATCCAAAAGAGACCTGCCTGTCCACCGTATTCCAGTGGACGGCCGATGGGGATCGGGTCATCGTCTTTCCAGCGAGCATTGCCGATGGTAAAATCCAACTTCCTGCGGGGCTGAAATCATTGAAGTAGAACCCAGAACCCTATGATTCCGACAGATCCTGAGGCCAAAAAGGATATTCTACTAGAATCGGAGACATATAAAACACTAAATCCGAAGCACAAAATTCGAAACGGTTCGACTAGCTCACCGCCCTGAGCAAGGTCGAAGGGCAAACCCGAATATCAAATGCTCAAATGACCGAAACATCGTTAATGGCTGAAATGTTGTATGGACTGTTTTGATCATTTGGATTTATGTCATTTGAAATTGTTTCGAATTTTGTGCTTCGGATTTAGGTTTTATAAGTTTTCAAATTATTTCTCGGAAATATCTCAAATATGTTTATTGGAACCCTGGTTTACGCAATCGTCAACAGCTTTACACTGATACTGCTGGCTATCGGATTCAACCTGACTTTCGGCATCAGCGGTGTTGCCAATTTTGCCTATGGCGCTCTCTATATCATGTCTGCCTACCTGAGTTGGATGCTGATGAATCTGATGGGGCTTCCCTTTTTTCCATCGGCAATTTTATCGATACTCGCCACCACCTTATTTGGGGCTCTGATGTATCGCCTGGTCCTTCTTCGCGTGCGCGGCCAGGCACTGTCGGAGGTTATCGCAACCTTCGGTATCGGTCTCTCGATCCTCGAACTTTTCCGCTACCTCGGATTCGTTGGTTTCGAATATACCCTGCCGGTGTTTTTCGATCACAGTTTTATCATTGCCGGAACCTATATCGACATGCAACGGATACTCATCGTCGGCCTGGGTCTCCTGCTGGTTGTATCCTTGTGGCTGTTTACCCACCATACGGCAACCGGTCTCGCATTTCGCGGAATTGCCCAGGATGAACGAACAGCCTTGACCTTCGGCATCGATTCGGACTGGATTGCAACCTTGAGCGTTTCCCTGGGAGCGGGTCTTGCCGCCATCGCCGCCACAATCATTATCCCGTTGGGCAGCATCTCACCCAGTGAAGGTTACGATGTTCTGATCAAGGCACTGGCCGTCTGTATTATTGGCGGCCTGGGAAGTACAGGCGGCGTCATTGCAGCCGGCTTCATTATCGGTTTTGCAGAACGATTCACCGACACCTATTTCGGGTCACACTGGACCATGATCGTCAGCCTGATTGCTATTTTGATCGTTCTGGTGATCAAGCCATCCGGCCTTTTCGGACAACAAAAGGAATTGGAAGAAAGGATATGACGCATTGAAAAAACGAAAGGAAAGGATCGACCGAGGCATCAAAGCCAGGTCTGGGGATATATTCGCTCTCAGCTCCTGGCGTGAAATGCTCTATGTGGCAGGGCCACGACTACTTCCGGTCGTTCTCTTTCTCACATTGCCGCTTATCTTGAGCCCTTATTGGCAGCGAGTAATGATCTCGCTGGCCGTTTTTGCCATGCTGGCAATCAGCTGGGACATGCTGGCGCAAAGCGGCATGATTTCTTTAGGGCAAGCCCTTTTCTTCGGTATGGGAGCCTACCTGTCCGGTATTTTCAACCACATATGGGGATTTCATCCCTTTATTTCCATACCTCTTGCAACTGTTTTCGGTGGCCTCATCTGTACACTTATTCTTCTGCCTGTCCTTCGATTGAGAGGCATCTACTTCTCCATGTTTACACTGATCCTCCCCCTGATGCTGGTAAGGACCATCGAAGCAACCAAGATTTTCGGCGGCACAGAGGGCTTGAGCGGCATGAGCCCACTGCCCTCCGGCTGGCTTGAGCTCTACCTGATAATCGTAGCCACACTAATTGTTCTGTTCGGATTCCGGCGGTTAATGGCCTCCGACTATGGTCTTGTCCTCAAGGGTATCCGTGACAATGACAGGTCCGTAACCAATGCCGGCATCAATATTTACCGTTTCAAAGCCCAGGCGCTATTTCTATCCAGCGCCGTCGGTGCTTTTGCCGGAGCTTACATGACCCATGTGTACATGTTTGTCGGCATGCCGGTCTTTGCTCTGGACTATTCCATCATGCCCATTGCGTCAGCGGTTGTCGGGGGCGTCGGCTCGTTTGCCGGGGCTGTTCTGGGAGCAGTTATCCTGGTGCCGTTATCCGAAGTACTGCGCGGTCTCGGCGGTCTGCGAATCGTGCTGTATGGGCTCTTTCTGGTTATTTTTATCGTCGCCATACCAGAAGGTATCTTTCATTACATTCAACGAAAATACCAACAGGTTGAAAGATGGGTCGATGTCGATAGGTAACATAATCGAAATTCAAAAACTTACCAAGGTGTTTGGCGGTGTCATAGCTGTCTCCGAACTGGATTGCACCATAAGGCGTGGTGAACTTCTGGGTATTATAGGCCCCAATGGTTCGGGTAAAA
>JAOZSO010000352.1:0-4198 GCA_029939655.1 Desulfobacterales bacterium | reverse complement strand
TTAGAGCTGAATCCAATGGATTTGCTCTGTTACTTTACATGGGGGAGCGGTAACAATGGATAATAAAATACGCATAGACGTTCTTACCCTGGACAGTGTACAGTGTGCGGCATGTGGGTATATGATGGAATCGATTGCCGCGTTGCCGGTGGATATGCAGGAAGTGATCGAATACAAGGAGTGGTCCATCAAGACAAAAGAGGGTATCGGCACGTTTACGAGACTCAAAGGAAAGGTGCTGCCCACCATATGCATTGAAGAGGATTTGGTGTTTCAAAGCATCATCCCCCAGTATGAAGAACTGATCGATGCGCTGGCAGAGCGAGCCGGCAGTGCTGAATTGAGAGAACGTATCTTAGCGCTGCGTGATGAAGGTTTTGATTTCGACAATATAAAGGAAAATCTGGATAGAGCCGGTTCCGGTAAGAATTTGCGTACCGATGCTTAAATATATCTTTTTAATGTGGGGCGGGTGTGAAAGAGGCAAACGTTGAGACGAGAAAAAGTCAACCATGTCCGGTGTCCCGATTACGGGCGGATTGCACCTGTTTGTCACAAACGCAGCTTGCACCCCATTTAAAAAAAGCGATTTTTTCACTGTCTGCTGTTTTGGAAAAAATCTCCCTAGGCAAAGCATTCCCCGAAGACCTGGATATCGTGGCGTCCGCGGGAGAATATCTGGCATCCTCACAAAATGAAACTGTCGCATCCTTGGGTAAAACAATAGCAACGGTTCTGCTGTCGGAAGGTTTCTGTATGGACGCTCATATCCGAGACCATATCTGCCTGACAGGCGACTGCGAACCCCTTTCTCCGGCACCGTGTCAATGCGCCTGCCCCGCCGGAATCGATGTCGCAAGCTATGTGGCCCTGATTGGACAGGGTAAAGACCGTGAAGCAGTAACGTTGATTCGGGAATCCAACCCTTTTCCATGGGTGTGTGGTCTGGTATGTACGCATCCCTGTGAAGCGGCCTGCGTGAGAAAAAATATTGACGCGCCTGTGGCCATCAAGGCCCTTAAAGCCTTTGCCTCCAAAATCGTTCTGGAGAAGAGTGGTTTTCAAAACCCTGCCAAGGCAGCGAACAACGGCCACAAGGTATGTATTGTGGGTGCCGGGCCATCCGGGCTTAGCGCGGCCTATTATTTAACCCTGAAGGGATATGGCGTGACCGTTATCGAAGCCCTGCCGTCCGCCGGTGGGATGATGCGTTTCGGGATACCCAGATACCGGCTTCCCCTTTCGGTTCTCGATCGAGAAATTTCTTTGATTCAAGATCTGGGTGTTGTCTTTCGTTTCAATAAACGCATGGGAAAGGATATAACGGTTGAAGATTTGATACAGGAGGGTTTTGAATCCTTCTATGTCGCGACCGGTGCCCAAAAAGGGCTGCAAATGGGGATAAAGGGCGAAGCAGATTTCCCGCAGGTTATGGATGGCATCACTTATTTACATCTTGCCTCCCTTGGCCGCGCCCCATCAATAGGCCCTCGCGTTGCAGTCGTCGGGGGAGGCAATGTAGCGGTAGATGCTGCGCGAACAGCACTGCGTCTCGGTTGCAGCGATGTTACTATTCTATACCGACGGACTCGAAACGAAATGCCGGCGCTGAATGAGGAAGTTATCCAGGCCAAGCAGGAGGGTGTACGGCTGTCATTTTTAAAAATTCCTGTCGAGGTAATGGGGTGCCAAGGAAAAGTGTCTGGAGTTCGTTGTATTGACGCCAGACTTGGCCAACCCGATGAAAGCGGGAGAAGAAGACCTGTTCCCATACAGAAAAGCCTGCATGTGTTTGAAGTTGATTCCGTCATCCAAGCCATAGGACAGCAATCAGACCGAGATGGGTTTTCAGCTTTTAATGGCCTGATGTGGACGGAGCGCAGCACGATTAAAACAGATCCTTTGACAGGGCAGACAGGGGATAATAGAGTTTTTGCAGGCGGCGATGCTGTTACAGGACCTGCCACCATTATCGAGGCTATCGCTTCCGGGAAAATAGCTGCAGATAATATCGATAGATCTTTTCAGGGATTGCCCATGCTGAAAACACGACATCTTGCAGCTAGAAGAAAGCAAACCCCTTTTCTTGAAACCACAGCGTTTCAGAAAACATCTCTAACAAGACCGTTGGTTCCTCTGCTTGATGTCGAGAAAAGAAAGAAGAATTTTGAGCAGGTGGAATTAGCGCTTCCACCGGAGACAGCCAGGACGGAAGCCTTACGGTGTCTCAGATGTGATGTGTGTATTCGGTGTGGCAGATGCGTGGACGCCTGTCGTGAGAAGTTGGGCTTTGAAGCACTTTTCCTTGGTTACCTTGTCGGCGAGACACCGGGCCCGACCGATTTCAATTTGACCGACGAAAGATGTATCCTGTGCGGCGCATGTGCTAACATCTGTCCCACGGGTGCTTTGACATTGAAGCATAAAAATGATCAGTGCCTCCTCAGTCTTTGCGGCACAACGCTCTGCCGGGACAATCTGGTTTACTGCAAAGGGTGCGGCAAAGCACTGGGAGCAGACAGATATATTGCCTATATGGAAAAACAGGTCCGTCCCTATGGTGTCGAACCGGAAGGCGTACACCTGTGCCGGGTTTGTAAACGGATGACTGCCGAAAAAGAATTCACGAAACAAGTTAATTGATTCCCGATCAGGATGAGCTGATCGAGAAAATTCTGCAATGTCGCTGCCATGGTCAGAGGGGGTGTGATGAAAAATAAAATCAGAATAGAGGTTCTGGGGCCCGGCTGTAAAAACTGTGACGCTCTTTATGGCAACGTGCTTAAATCGATTGAGCAGGCGGGACTGAAAGAAAAGGTTGAAGTGGAGAAGAGACAGGACATCGATTACTTTATCAAGATGGGTGTCTTCAGTACGCCGGCCCTGGTCATCGATGGAAGGGTTGTCTCCACGAGTCGGGTGCTCAACCCTGATGAGATCATTAAAATTCTGGAGAATTGTGGCATCAATTAAGGGCTCGAGAATTCGTGGCTCCACAGGTTTAAGTAAAATATTTAAAACGGGTTATTCGGAAAACTTGAGTTCTGGTGTTTGCCGGCCTTCGGAAATCCATTTTAAAGCCGGTCAAAACTCGCTTCTAAGGCGCCGTAAGGCCCGCTGCTGCCCGTTGTGTTGAAACAGGTTAAAATAATACAGACTGATTATCTATTTGTAACCATTGCAGTAAAGCAGCGGCCCTAACGGCGCCTAACGAGCTCAAACAGTTGCCCGGCTTTAAAATGAATCCCCGAAGACCTGTGTTCATGGTATGATTTGTGTTTTATAGATAGTCACATACGCAACAAGTTACTCAGATGTAAAAACTTGCAAAAAATAAAATCGTGTAACGATTTTATGGTGAAAGGAATACAGATATGTCCGGGACTACGGCAGTATATCTGATCAGCGGATTTTTAGGAAGCGGCAAGACCACATTTCTCAACCGAATCATTCATTCTTTTCCGAGCAATCGAAAACTCATGATCCTCATGAACGAGTTTGGTGAGATGGGGGTGGACGGGTCGCTGGTTGAAAATGATGATCTGGCCATGCTGGAAATTAGCAAGGGGTCCATTTTCTGTGTCTGTGTCAAGACTGATTTTATCAAAGGTCTGATGAATATTGCACAGAACACCCGACCCGATGCATTGATCATTGAAGCGACGGGTGTTGCGAATCCGTCTGACTTGAAGCGAGATCTCAAACTATCCATTTTTCAGGACCGCTTTCAACTCAGAGAACAGTTCTGCATTATTGACGCCGGCAACTTCAAAGATGCCTATGACACGTTTACCTCGGTGGAAAAGCAGATAGAATCCGCCACGGTTTTTATTATCAACAAGGTTGATGAAGCCGATGCCGGCGTCATCCAAAAGGTGAAGAAAATTGTTGAGAGACATCACCCCAATCCAGAATTTTACGAGACCACTTATGCCGATATACCCCTCGCAAAATATCTGCCGGATGTTATAATGGCTGAAACCCGAGACGAACATCGAACAATACCTGTTTCAGAACAGGCACTTGAGGCTGCCATAGATAAGCTTCTTCAGGATCCAGGCACGTCGATGACGCCCCCGGATCGTCTGGTGTCTGGTTCCTTTGCCTGGAAGGGGATGGATTGCAGTCAGTTTGAAGAGATGATGAAGCTCATTCCGGATGGCATGGTAAGGGCCAAAGGTGTTTTTGAAACCTGCAC
>JAOZSO010000351.1:0-4202 GCA_029939655.1 Desulfobacterales bacterium | reverse complement strand
AATCCCTTACAGGATTAAATCAGTGCCGGGCCCTTTGGACCCGGGTATCTACTCAGTACTTCCCGGGTTCATATACCTGGTGATAAAACCCTCCGGCTTTTGCAACGAGGGTTAATTCAACCTTCTCAATACAGCGGAGGCCGTTTTTCTATCCATCCTTACCAGGATGTAATAATAATAGGGTGGGCCATTATCCCCACACGGATCATACCAGCGCTCGATAATTTCCGTGTAGTTGAGTTCCGTATCGGACAAAATATCGATAAGCTGGCTGGAATACTGGCCCCTGGACGTGTTGACAATCATATCCTGGCTCGATACATGTGAAAAGATGATACGCCCGAGTTCGGCTCTTCCCCGGTTTCCTGCTTGAATCCATGCATCATTGACATTTCTTGTTTGTCCTGAAATACCAACAGCATAAAAGTAGATATCATCATGTGGTATGGAGGTTAACCAGATAGGCACTTCCTTGGACTCGCACTTCTGTGTCGATGCACAGCCAAAAGTAAGAAGAATCAAGATAATGCAGCATCCGAATTGAAGTATCCGTTTGTTCTGGCAGGTCATGCAGTCCCCGCAGGTTAAAACACACAAGATTCGTTTCTAACTTGAGCGCTCACTTTGGGTCGTTGATAAAAAGAGATGCTCATGTTCACACAATGTGTTGAAAAGCATAATATAAATGGCATGGTATATCAAGAACCCTTTTTTCATATATTGGGCGTTACAAGTTGCCGAAATAAAGACCAGTTTTGACATTTCTAACAATCGTTATTAGGGTAGGTTAAGCAGCTCAGTGTTTGTGAGGAGGATGCCGGATGCCCTTCGTTACCCTTCCAGATATCAAAGGCAAGATATACGTGCCGGAGCAGAATGCTTTATCTCTCAAAAAGCATTCCTGCGGCAATTGTTTCTCCTGCCGGATGTGCAGCGATGATCGGTGCCGCATCTGTCTTTCCAAAGCAACGGGTGAACAGTCGGATTCAGATCAAGTACAAGGTGAATGATTTATGATGTCAGAGGAAACCCAATATAACAACGGATGCTGTGGCCCTGCCAAGACCCCATGTGCCAATGAAGGGCTAACGGAAATGTTGCCGATTTACAAAGAAGCACCGGTGGATGATGTTTGCTGTGGCCCGCCACCAGGCCCTGCCAGCAGTCCATTTGAAAGACCGGGTTATGATCTTTGCAGCTTTGTTGAAGGGTTTATAGACACCGCAGCGGGATCTGTTCCCAAAATCAAGCCAAAACCCGAGATATCCGATATTCTTGGTACCATCAAGGTTCGTCTGGGTATCAACAGAAGCCAGTATAAGGTGGCACCAGGGCTTTACAGTATGGGTGATACAACCCCGACATCACCCGTCCTGGTAACGGGGAACTATAAGCTCAGTTTCGATGCGCTTCGCAAGGAACTCCAAGGGGAGCATGTCTGGATCCTGGTCCTGGATACACGTGGCGTCAATGTCTGGTGTGCGGCCGGGAAAAAAACATTTTCCACCCATGAAGTGATCCGCCGAGTCAAAATGGCCCGTCTGCAGGAGATCGTGAGCCATAAAAGACTGATTTTACCCCAATTGTCGGCCACGGGTGTTTCCGGAAAACAGGTTAAAAAAGGGTGCGGATTCAAGGTGACTTGGGGCCCGATTCAGGCGAGGGACATCAGGTCTTTTTTAAAGGCTGGATTGAAAGCCGATAAATCCATGCGTCGGGTGACATTTACTTTTCTGGAGCGACTGATACTCGTGCCGGTGGAACTATCGTTTCTGCGTAAATACTTGTTATGGATTTTATTGGCAGGATTTATCCTTTCAGGTATCGGACCCAGCCTTTTTTCCATCAGTCTTGCCTGGAGCCGCGGACTCATCATGATCGCAGCATGTGTCGCCGGGATATTTTCGGGCGCCGTGGCAGCGCCGGTGCTGCTGCCCTGGATACCTGGCAAGGCCTTTGCGGTCAAGGGTGCCATCACCGGGCTGTTAATGGGGGCTGGTATGGTACTGATGTTGGGGAAGGCGATCGATTCTGTGGAAATAGCCGCCCTGATTTTCTTTATCATCGCCATCAGTTCCCATCTGGCTATGAATTTTACCGGGTCGACGCCCTATACTTCCCCTTCGGGTGTGGAAAAAGAGATGCGGATTGCCATACCCTTTCAGGCGGGGGCGATAATTTTATCGATTGTCGGCTGGATTGGGTCGATGTTTGTTTAGGAGAACGGATGGAAAAATTTAGATATCTTTCGAATGTAACCACCCTGGAGCTCGACGTAGAGGCCTGTACCGGATGTGGGACCTGTGAAATTGTCTGCCCGCACGGTGTCTTTGAAATAGCGGCCCATAAAGCCGGAATCGTGGATAGGGACGGGTGTATGGAATGCGGGGCCTGTGCCACCAATTGTCCGGAGGAGGCTATCGCTGTCGATCCAGGCGTCGGATGTGCTGCATATATTATCCAGACATGGATCAAAGGTAAGGAGGCGGCTTCCTGCGGAGGTGTCGATTGCTGTTAGATCACACCCACTTTCGGTTAAACAGTGAAGTTACCGCCATCGGCGGGGAGTATGCCTTTTTAAAGGAAGGTACTGTCCGGTTTCAAGAAAAAACCATCCTCTATTATGTTGGTTGTGCCGTACTGAACAGCACCTGCTGTGGTACCGGTGGTGTCTGCTTTGCCCGGGTGCCCGGTGTTGTTCATGATCTGAAGTATAAAACGGATGATTCCGGTGCCCCCATCTCCCGTGTTGAACCTATTATTGAGAAAACCGTTCAAAAACAAATTCGAAAGATTCTTCAAAACATGGAAATGGTTCACCAGGTGGAATTTTAACCGACCCGTACGCCTATTACGATTGTAATTGGCGTACGGGTCGGCTGTATCATCATTAGGGTGTGTGCCGGAATAACGTTCCGATTGGCATAGACCTACCTTCCAGTACACATATCAATTCAGGTTAGAAATATTTTCAACTTGAGTCTTATGACCCTATAGGTTAAAGAGATTATGACTTCTATCTCATCAATTCAGGTATCAAGATTATATGGAAATCAAACGGCGTCTCTTTTACATCATGTTCACAATTTTCTGCGTCATCTTGGTGGGGAGCTTCGGGTATTACTTTATTTATGAAACGCAGCACAGTTTCATGACCTGCCTTTATATGACAGTCGTTTCCCTTACTACGGTTGGGTACGGCGAGGTCCTCGAAGTTACGGGAAACGTCCCGGCCGAGATTTTCACCATGATCCTTATCACCTTCGGGATGGGGATCATTTTGTACGGGATCAGTACATCGACCGCCATCATCATCGAAGGCGAACTTTCCGGGGTTTTGAGGAAAAAGAGAATGGAAAAAAAAATTCAGAAGCTAAAGGATCATTATATTGTCTGTGGTGGTGGGCAAACCGGGCGGCCGGTACTGGCTGAATTGATTCTCAACCGTGAACCCGTGGTTCTCATCGAGCAAAGCGAAGAGATCATTGAGAAGTGTAAGAATCTCTGGGAAGGGCTGCTCTACGTTATGGGAGATGCTTCGGATGACGCGAATTTAAGAACGGCCGGGATTGAAAACGCCAAAGGCGTCATCGTCAGTCTGGCATCGGACAAGGATAACCTGTTTACCACCATGAGTGCGCGGATGCTAAACAGCAGAATCCGGATTATCAGCCGGGTCATCGATACCGCACTCGAAGCCAAGATGCGACGAGCTGGTGCCAACAGCATTGTTTCACCCAATTATATCGGGGCGTTGCGGATGGCATCCGAGATGATCCGTCCTGCCGCCGTCGATTTTCTGGACAGCATGCTACGCAGCAGCCGGGGCAACTTACGAATCCATGAGATCAGTATCGTCGATAAATCTCCGCTGGTGGATAAAAATATTATCGATGCAGGGCTCAAGCAGAAATTTGATCTTTTGGTGCTGGGTATAAGAAACAACAACAAGGAGATCGAGTTTAACCCTGACCCGGCACGTATACTGGCATCCGGGGAAACGCTCATCGTGATGGGAGAGGTGGAGAGTATTACGAGGGTTAGGCACAAATATTAGATAGTGCCCATCCACAAATGGTCTTTTTCCGCGATATCGGCGTTGGACACCATGATTTAACTCCTCAAAATAGCACGCTATTACTCCGGATTAAATCTGTCGTCCGCCTTGATCTCACGTAAAAATCCTCATTTCTGGACGGACA
>JAOZSO010000350.1:0-4219 GCA_029939655.1 Desulfobacterales bacterium | reverse complement strand
AGGCATACCCGTGGATCTGTCGAGGCTTTTTGCAAACCCTTGATCCGCAAGAGATCGGTGCAGATCGAGATAAAAATCACTCAATTCAGGTTTAAGAAAGGCATTCACATGGACATCAGTCTTTGTAATAAAATCATTGAAAACATATCCCGTGTAATTGTAGGCAGAAAGCGCCCCATCGAATTGCTGCTGGTGGCCCTGATGGCGGAGGGGCATGTGCTGCTGGAGGATGTGCCGGGCGTTGCCAAGACCCTGCTGGCCAAATCCCTGGCAAAAAGTATCGGCGGTTCCTTCAACCGGGTTCAGTTTACGCCGGATCTCATGCCTACCGATATTACGGGCTTCAATGTCTATGACCAGCAATCGGCCTGTTTCTCTTTTCGGCCGGGCCCGGTCATAACCCACATACTGCTTGCCGACGAAATCAACCGCACCATACCACGAACCCAGTCCAGTCTGCTCGAATGCATGGAAGAACGCCAGGTGACCGTGGATGGGAAAACCCACCTGCTTCCCAGTCCCTTTTTTGTCATGGC
The DNA here is from genome assembly GCA_029939655.1 of Desulfobacterales bacterium. Taxonomy (GTDB): domain Bacteria; phylum Desulfobacterota; class Desulfobacteria; order Desulfobacterales; family B30-G6; genus B30-G6. The sequence continues at coordinate 3,683 of JAOZSO010000350.1, read as the reverse complement.
CACCCAGAATCCCATTGAACTAGAGGGCACCTTTCCCCTGCCGGAAGCCCAGTTGGACAGGTTTTTGCTGAAAACCCAGCTAGGATACCCTGACAAGCAAGAAGAAATTCAGATACTCGAACGCTTTCAGCAGGCAGATCCGCTTCAGGAGCTTATGCCCGTGGCATCACCCGAGGATGTCAGCCGATTGCAGCAGGACAGACAAAGTGTCATCGTTTCAGATCCTGTTCGGGAGTATATTGCCGATATCGTGAGGGCCACACGTGATCACACAGCTATTCAATTCGGCGCCAGTCCCAGGGGTTCTCTCGGGTTGATGCGGGCTGGACAGGCCCTGGCAGCCCTCCGCGGCAGGGAATATATTCTGCCTGACGATATCAAATCGCTGGCGCGCCCGGTTCTCACCCATCGACTGATCCTTAAGGAGGAAGACCGGCTGCGGGGCGAGAACCCAGATCATATCCTGGAAAGCATCATCCACCGGATTCCAGTTCCAGCCGCTGCAGGATCGACGAATGGAAACTGAATACGATCAAACCAAGGAGCCGACCATCTTCAATTCCCTGTTGGTCTGCTTCTTTGTATCGATTCTCCTTTTCATCGCCCTTCTGTTCCGTCAAAAAGACCTCTCGCTTCTATCAATTCTGATCCTGCTTGTCATGGGCGGATCAAAAGTCTGGAGCACCCTGAATTTCTACCGTATCTCGTGTGATTACCATACAAATAAAAAACGGGTCTTTCCCGGAGAAACAATCTCTATGGCATCCACAATAGAGAATAAAAAGTTTCTTCCGGTTTGGATCCGCTTATGCTGGCCAAAACATCGTGCATTTGAAGCCGTCCAGGGCATGGAACCTTTTTCCCGACACGGGGCAGGTCTCCTGTGGCACCAACAGATGCAGATTCAACAGGAATTTATTGCCATTCGCCGGGGGGTTTTCCATCTGGGACCCCCTCGCCTTGGATCAAGTGATTTTTTCGGTTTTTTCCACAAGGAGAAAAAGCTGGGAAAACCGGTTCCGGTGCTCGTCTACCCACGTCTCGTTCCCATCAAGACCATTTCTCTTCCCAAACAGGATTGGTTTGACACACCCGGCGCGAACAGTCCCATCAAAGATCCCGTCTACATCCTGGGCACCCAGGATTACCAGCCATCAAGACCTTCCCGACACATTCACTGGAAAGCAAGTGCGCGACGCTTTCGACTCCAGGAGAAGGTGTTTGAACCGTCTGAATTCGGCACGATCCTCCTGACTCTGGATGTGGGATCATTTGAAATAAACCTGGCGGAGAATGCGTTCGAACATACCCTGGAAGTTATTGCATCCCTGTCCATCAAATTGAATGAATCCGGCCATGCAGTGGGATTGATGACCAATGGCGTCATGAAAGGCGGAGGTGTTTCCACGGTAACGCCGGCCCGGAGCACCCGCCAACTTCCCGCGATACTGGAAGCGCTCGCCCGTTTACAGATGAAGCAGCACAGATCCATGACGCACATCATACGGCAGGCCCCTTTCAAGCAGCGAGGTGTCAGCTGCGCCTTTTTTTCATATGCGTACGGGGAAGACACAGATGAATCAAAACATATCCTACAAGAACGGCGCATTCCCGTAACCACATTTGTCTGCCATCCCCATTTCGCACCCGATTCCGATCAAAAGCAGACCATGGCAGGGGTTCATCCAATAGATGACATCCGGTTTCAGGAGGAAAAACAGCCATGACGTCCGGCAAAAAAGTGCTGTTGGTTCTGGCCCGTGCCGGCATGGAAATGTCCTGGCGGTACGCCTGGGTTGGATTTCTGATGCTGCTCACATGCCATCGGGTTTTCCCCCTTGCCGAAGCGGCAGGTGCATTCATCATGGCCATTATCCTGAACCACCTGTCTGCGAATCACAACTGGCGGTTATATCAAAGCCTTCTTCTCCAGGCAGCCGGCCTTGTTTTTTTTTCACTGCTGCTCCTGTACCGGATGTGGTATGAAACCTTTTCCTTTTTCAGCTTCACCTGGGTAAGCATCTTTTTTCAGGACCCCATGAGCCGACCTCATAAATACATGTTGCTGCTGATTTTTTGTTGTCTGTTGCTGATATGGCGGGGCGGGCGGACGCTGGTCAAAAGTCCCATGGATTATCATCATGTGTGTATCCAGTTCGACAAGGGGATCGGTCTTTTTATTCTCCTGCTCCTTGTCAAGTTTCTGATTCAGGAAAAAGCAGGTATTCTCGTAGACGGCCTGGCCCTCGGGTTCCTGGTATGCGCCTTTTTTATTTTCAGCCTGCTTTCCATCTTTCTGGTCCGTAAAGAGCCTGACGTTGAAAAATCCTTTATGACCGGCTACCACGGTATCGGTATCACCTTGAGCCTGACATCGCTCATGGTCCTTTTCGGTTCAGGTGCAACTTTCTTTTTTTATCCCACATTAACCCAGGTGGCGGATTCGCTCCAGGTTCTTCTCAAAGATGCGGCTGAGCCAATGGTTCCCATCTTTATAACCATCATCTTATTCCTCTTCGCACCAGGAAAAATGCGTAATGAACTCGAAGAAAGAATAGGGCCTTTATCGGATATGAGTGGTTTTTCTTCCCCCGCAGTCGGCAAGTGGGAGACGCTCGTGCTAAAGGGTATCGGTTTGGGTTTGATGGTGATCATCGGTATAATTGCTGCGGGTCTTTTCGGCCTCTTCATCCGGTATCTGCTACGCCTGCTTCTGAAGAGAAACATCCAGAACAGTCCCCAAAACATGTCCCTGTACTGGATTCGATCCGTGGCCGGATGGTTTATTTTACTACCCGTTCGTGCCTGGAAGGCGTTGATATCCTTCTTGGAAAGTGCCGAAAGTGCGGCATCGGTATATGCCGGATTGCTTCGCTGGGGACACCGCAGCGGGCTGCGACTGCTGTCCGGTGAAACTCCCGTCGAATATGGCGACCGATTGATGCATCACTTTCCCGATCTTAGAAATGAAATCACCTGGATTATCGATGCGTTCAACAGGGAGATATACGGGCAGATGACCACCGATCACAATCTCCTGTTCCGCCTGCGATCGGCACAACGACGAATGAAACGCCTCAGATATTGGCCATCACGAATAAGAATATGTTTTTCCCGATAATATTAACCTGGCTAAATAGCCAGCTCCGCCCTAAAACCCTACCATTGCAAAAGCCGGAGGGTAAAGTTTGCTTGACGATTCTTGTCATTTATATTAATCTTCGTTAAAAGGAAGGGAGAGAGCAACCCATGCAAAGACTTGGTTCTAATTCTGAAGACATGCGAGACATGAATCTTGATGACACCTTCCTTGGGAGAGTAAAGCTCCTCGTTATCATGATTAAAACCTTTTTAGGTGATTACCCTCTTGAAGGATATCGGCAAAAAGCTATTTTAAAAAATGCGGAAGTCGTTCAAAATGTCTGTGAAGATTGGAATCGATATATCATCCAGATAAGATCAACCACTGAACAAAAAGAGGGACTTGAGTTCGATCATATTTTCCATCAGAGAGTCAGCTTGCTTGCTACGATGGCCAAATCTTTTGTAACCGGGAACCCAATGGGTTATCATAGAAAAATGGTTATCAGAGCCAACATGGATTATGTATGTGAAACACTCCAGTTTAATCCCCAGGAAGAAGATATTAAGCTTTTAAAGGTCGCATAGCCTTCAATAAACCC
>JAOZSO010000349.1:0-4222 GCA_029939655.1 Desulfobacterales bacterium | reverse complement strand
GCAAACATGGGGCCACTGCTGCCGACGACAGCCTGCCGCATAAATTCCAATTCGAAAACATGCCTGACGGCCGGACTTATGGGAAAAAAATAAAAGATCTGGACTTCATGGTGCGCGATTTCGGGTGTTGATTTTTATATCATGTCAATAATATCTGCATCTTTACTTCAGTGTCGGTAATCTGGGTGCCTTTACTGCCGGTAACGCCAGCCACGATGTCATCCACACTGGTTATCACCGCCCGTTTACCTCCTGCTGACAGGAATCGTACACTTGCCTCCAGCTTGGGTCCCATGGAGCCCTGGCCGACCGTTTCATGCTTCAGAAAATCCCCGGCCTGTTTAAGGGATAAATTCCGTATCAGGCTTTCGCCGGGGGTGCCAAAATCAGCCATGACACCGGCCACGTCAGTTGCGATTACCAATAGTACTGCACCGACCTCTGTTGCCAGCAGCGAGCTGACCAGATCCTTGTCTATCACGGCATCCACGCCATTAAAGGCCCGCCCGTTGCGGACCACGGGAATGCCGCCGCCCCCGCAGCAGATGACAATAAACCCGGCATTTATTAATCGCTGTATTTCTCTTTTTTCAATGATGGTAACGGGCTTCGGTGATGCAACAACACGTCGAAATCCCTTGGGTGTCTGCATAGTCGGATAGGGCAGTTTTTCGGCTTCGACCGCTGTAAAGCATGGCCCGATAGGTTTGGTGGGGTGGACAAATGCGGGGTCTTTTTTGTCTACAACCACATAGGTGATCAATGAAACAAGGGGGTTAAAGTCCGCACCCTGCGCCATGAGCGCTTCGTCCAATACAGATTCTATCATGTACCCGATCTGTCCCTGGGTTTGAGCCACAAGCATCTCCAGTGGCAGTTTGGGTACTGCATCGCAAGATTCCTGCTGCAACATCAAGTTCCCGACCTGGGGGCCGTTACCGTGAGTGATAATAATGTTGTATTCATCGATGAGCACTGCAATCTGGTGAATAGGGGTCCGGAGATTCTCGAATTGCTCCGAGATCTTTCCCTGCTGTCCTTTCCGAATCAGTGCATTTCCGCCCAGGGCAATCACCAGGGTGGGTTTTAACCCGGAAGTTTCATGGAAATTGACGATCAATATTTTTTGTTCTCCATATTTGAAGAACCTCGCAGCAAGACTTGTCGACGAGCTCCTTTCGGTCTGAGCGACTCGACTTGAGCTCGCCGACAAGTCTCAAGGTCGAAGGCAAGTCGAGTTGCCACAGGGAATGCGCTCGCTGTTGCGGTTCAATGAGGTGTCAGTTGAGCATTTCCATGACGCGTTCACCCAGGGTGGGTTCACTGTTATCTCGATAGCCATAGCGAACCCGGAGAATCGGTTTCTCGAGTTTCACCAGTCGCGTCAGATCAATCGGTGTTGCAGAAATTACCACGTCGCATTCACAAGCATTTATGGTTGCCTCCAGATCGTTGACCTGTTGCTCACCATACCCCATGGCCGGAAGCACCTTACCAATGTTCGGATACGTCTCGAAAGTTTTCCTGAGGGATCCCACCAGGTACGGCCGTGGATCCACCATCTCAGCCGCCCCATAGCGCTGAGCCGCGATGACACCAGCACCGAATTTCATGTTCCCGTGGGTAAGGGTCGGCCCATCCTCTACGACCAGAACACGTTTATCCTGCATGCTTTCTCCATTTTCAGCGGTGACGACCGAGTCGGCCAAAATAATGCGGGCATTGGGATTGTGCTTGGTGATCGTCTGTTTCAACGTTTCCACATCCTTGGGATCCGCACTGTCCACTTTGTTGATTACAGCAATATCGGCCAGCAACATATTGGTTTCACCGGGGTGAAAAGATGTTTCGTGACCAACGCGGTGCGGATCAAAAACCACCACGTGCACATCCGGCTTGTAAAACGGCGTATCATTGTTGCCCCCGTCCCAGACGATGATGTCTGCTTCTTCTTCGGCTCGACGGAGTATTTTTTCATAGTCGACCCCCGCATATATGACGGCACCCATATCAACCACCGGTTCATATTCCTCCCGTTCCTCAATGGTGCAGGCGTGTTTCTCAAAATCGGCATACGCGGCAAAGCGCTGCACAATCTGTTTGGTCAAATCACCGTAGGGCATGGGATGGCGAACGGAAACCACTTTTTTCCCCGCATCCTTGAGAACCTTTACGATCTGTCTGCTGGTCTGGGATTTTCCGCAACCGGTCCTGACGGCACAAACCGAAACCACCTTTTTTGTAGACTCGAGCATGGTATAGGACGCACCAATAATAATAAAGTCAGCACCTGCAGCAATCACCTGAGAGGCCTTGTGCATTACCTCCGTGTGGGGTACATCGCTGTATGAAAATGCCACCAGGTCGACCTTATTCTCTTTGATCATTTCCATCAGCTTCTCATCGCTTTTAATGGGAATTCCATCGGGATACATGGACCCGGCAAGTTGTGATGGGTACTGGCGCCCATGGATATCGGGAATCTGGGTGGCGGTAAAACAGATGACATGATATCGCGGGTTGTCTCTGAAATAGACGTTAAAGTTATGAAAGTCTCGACCGGCAGCACCCATGATTATAACATTTTCCACCATTTTTTCTTCCCTCCATAAAATCGTTGAAACGATTTTATCATACGCGACGGCGTCGCTTTTTCGTGAACGGTTTGTCCGCTCATTGTTTAACAGATTAAACTATCTAAAATGACAATGATTGTTAACCTGTTTGAGTTACCGGTCTATGCATTGACTACTGCTGAGATTTTATCCAGAGCCCATTCAACCTCCGATTGGGTAATAACCAGAGGTGGTGCAAAACGGATGATGTCATCATGGGTCTCTTTGCAGAGCAGACCCTTTTCTTTGAGCTTTAAACAGTATTGACGGGCGCCACCGGCTTTTGGATAAAACTCCATGGCGAGCATCAGACCTTTTCCGCGAACGTCTTTAATCAGAGAATTGACAATCTGCTTCAATCCGTTTAAAAAAACAGCGCCCATCTTTTCTGCGTTCTCGATCATTCCCTCGTCAATGATTACCTGCAGAGCTGTTCGCGCCACTGCACACGCCAGGGGGTTGCCACCAAAAGTTGAGCCGTGCTCGCCCGGTTGCAATACATTCATGACCTCTGAATTCGAGAGGACTGCCGACACCGGATAAAACCCGCCGGACAACGCTTTACCGATAAGGGTCAGGTCCGCTTCAATTCCTTCGTGCTCTTCTGCCAGGAGTTTACCCGTACGACCAAGTCCTGTCTGAATTTCATCCAGGATAAGCATGACATTCTGCCGGGTACATATTTCTCTGACCCTTTTAAGATAGCCTGCGGGCGGGATTATCACACCGGCCTCCCCTTGGATCGGTTCCACAAGAAAAGCGACCGTTTTCGGTGTAATCGCTGCCTCAAACGCAGCAGCATCACCATACGGAATAATTTTAAAACCCGGGGTGAAAGGACCGAATCCTTTGCGTGCATTGGGGTCGGTGCTGAAACTGACAATGGATATGGTTCGGCCGTGAAAATTGTTTTCGCAAACGATGATCTCCGCCTCGTTTTCCGGGACACCTTTGACGGTATAGCCCCATTTACGTACAGTTTTAATGGCGGTTTCAACTGCCTCGGCCCCGCTGTTCATGGGCAGGACCTTGTGAGAGCGCGTCAGTTCGCACAGCTCTTTATAAAAGGGGCCAAGTTGATCGTTGCGAAACGCCCTTGAGGTCAAGGTCAGTTTCTGGGCCTGATCCATGAGTGTCTGCATGATTTTCTTGTGGCAGTGGCCCTGATTAACCGCGGAATAGGCAGACAGGCAATCCATATACCGGTTTCCATCCGCATCCCACACCCAAACCCCTTCCCCTCTACTGAGAACGATATCCAAGGGCTTGTAGTTGTGCGCGCCATATTGCTCTTCTAGTTCAATGGTTGTTGACGACATACCCACCTCCCGATCCATATTGAAGTTCGTGTAACGATTTCATTTGTAGAATGATTATATTATTAAATGTTTTAATGTCAAGCTCTTTCTCCTGCCGCACACTCCCATATAAAGATTTAATCGGTTGATATATAGCGAAAATACTAATATGCCGCCGGCAAGCATGAATTTTCCGTGCTGAATTGACAGCCAGACAGCACTTAGGTATAATGATTTAATTATTTTATAATTCGCCCCAGTGTTGCAAAAGCCGGAGGGCTTCAGAGTCAAGGCGTCTGAGGGTGAAGT
>JAOZSO010000348.1:1259-4226 GCA_029939655.1 Desulfobacterales bacterium | reverse complement strand
CTAACAGCCTAATAGTCTAACAGCCTATTTATTCAGCTAAAAACTTATGGCTGTTCCCCTTGGTTTCAATTCCTTTCGATATGACCAGATCTTTGCCGATGTCATACCCATGTTTGAGCACCTGGTCGTTCTGGCTCGAAGCGGATCGCTGAAACGTTCTGGTCCGTGGATATTTATGCGACATGTAGGCACCGAGCATAGGATCTTCTGTGGTTATCAAGACAGTTGTCGTTTCCCCCCGGTGTGATGGTATTGGTTTCTGGGCGGAGAGTTTATTGCAGAAGCCTTCGACCAATCCGACGGCAAAGTCTGTCTTGCGATACCGGTTCAACGTACCCCGCTGGTTGTAGCGGCGCCAGTGCATGTCGATGGTGTTTTTGACGAAATCATAGACATAGGAGGCGATCTTGACATTTTCAGGAACCCCGCTGATTTCAAAGACACGTCCCATTTTTTCTTTTGCGAGGACATAGGATGATACCCAGAGACCCTGGACAAAATAGTATTTCTGCAACAGGTTCGCCAGATGATATTCCTCCCGGTGATGCCGCAACGCCGGAGATCCGATAAACATGCTGACAAAATATCGATGAGACGATTTTCTCAGCAGATCGATGTTGTATTTCCTCATGAGTTCGTGGGCCTTGGTCATGGCGGCTTCCGCTTCGTGGCGATTGGTACTTTTAGCGAGGGACATGAGCTTTTTCACACGGAGCAGGATCCGGTCCTGATTGCTGATGGATCGGATGTGTATCCGATCATGCAGTGGTTTATAACGGCCGGATGCCTTTGGATTGGCCTTCAGGCGATGGCAGGCTTTTAAAAAATCAGACCCATGGGGAGACTTCTCTGAACTCTTGAGAACCTGCTCGGCATACTGGTGGGCCATTTCATGATACAGGACATCCCGCACGTCGTCCCAAGGGTAATTCAGGGCAAATGTCCGGCTGATGGCAATTTCATTTTTTTGTCCTGACCAGTAACCCAGTCGGCTTTTTATTGTCCGCAGACTGAACAGGGGTTTTTTCATCTGCAGGCGGTCATCGGGAGACAGTATCCAGAGTGCATTTTCCCACTCGCAGGCAATACCATGAACCATGCGACGTTCCAGATCCTCCTGCAGACGGATGTCAGACGGTTTCATCTGACTCATGGAAAAGCTGATCGAGTTCCGTGTCTCTGTCCATCCAGACCGGGAATGTTTTTCGGTAGTTCTGCAAGGTCGATAGTGAAAGACTTGCAGTTTGTGTTTGCGGGCGTTTGACTTCTTGAAAATGAACGTTGCCCTGATAATCGACAACGCATGAATAACCGTTGTATTCAATTTGATTGTCGTCCACGCCGATCCCATTGATGCCGATGATATAAGATTGGTTTTCGATGGCTCTGGCACGTAAAAGCGTCTGCCATTGGATTTCCCGGGATGCCGGCCAATTTGCGGTAACAATGGCCAGATCATAGGGATTGCCGGAATTTCTCATCCAGGCCGGGAACCGAAGATCATAACAGATAAAAGGCCTGATACGCCACCCCTTCAGCTCCACCGTCAATAGATGGCTTCCGGCGCTGTACACCTTTTCCTCTCCGGTCATCCGAAAAAGATGCTTCTTGTCGTAGGTAAGCATCCGACCATCCGGCTTTGCCCAGATCAGGCGATTAAAATAGCGCCCGTCTTCTTCGATCATGAGACTTCCTGTTATGTCGGCGGATTTTTCCGTTGCTTTTTTCATCATCCAGGCCACGGCACTTCCATGCATGGTTTCGGCAAGTCCGACCGGGTTCATGCTGAATCCGGTGGAAAACATTTCCGGCAAAAGGATGAGGTCGGTGGGATTTTGAATGGCCTCGATTTTTTCATCCAACATGTCAAGGTTGGCTTGAATGTCCTCCCATACCAGCTCCGTCTGGATGAATGTAACAATTAAATTCTGCATAACTTTTCAGCAGCCCTTTCTAGTGTTTCTACTTTTTTGGCAAAGCAGAAGCGCACCACGTTGTGATCTGTCCTGGTGTGATAAAATACAGAAACCGGTATGGACGCAACCCCGTGTTCAATGGTCATCCATTGTGCGAATTCAGTATCCGGCAAGTTCGAAATAGCATCGTATTGCATCATTTGAAAATAGGTTCCGCTGCAGGGGACGGGTTTGAAGCGCGAACCATTCATAAAGGATAAAAAAGCATCTCTTTTTTCCTGATAAAAGGAAGCCAGGTCCTGGTACAGGTTCTTCCGGTCGAGGATATCGGCATAGGCCAGCTGTATGGGCGTATTGGAGGAAAACGTAAGAAACTGGTGAACCCGTTGAAATTCCCTGGATAGTGTTACCGGTGCCAGGCAATAGCCGATTTTCCAACCCGTGGTGTGATAGGTTTTGCCAAATGAGCTTACAACATAGCTTCTGGCGGCCAGGCTGGGGTAACGGATGATGCTTTCATGGGTCTGATTGTCAAAAACAATATGTTCGTATACCTCATCGCTCAGAATCAGGGTTTTTGTGCCATCCAGGATAGTCTCCAGGGCAGTCATGTCCGATTTCTGAAGAACACTGCCTGTGGGATTGTGGGGTGAGTTCAGGATGATGAGGCGTGTTCTGGCGGAAAGGCTCTCCGCTACTTCATTCCAGTCGATCCGATAGTCAGGCGGCTTCAACTGCAGGAAAATCGGGATGCCATTGTTCAGTCTCACCACCGGAGCATAGGCATCATAGGCCGGTTCGAAAATGATGACTTCGTCGCCTGCTCGAACCACCGCGGTGATGGCGGCATAGAGTGCTTCTGTGGCTCCGGATGTGACGGTGACTTCCGTATCCGGGTCGTAGTCGTAATGATATAGCTCCTGCACCTTTTCAGCAATTTTCTGTCGCAGAACAGGCACTCCCTGCATGGCGGCATACTGGTTATTGCCTTTTTTCATGTAGTCGGTAACGCGCTGAATTAGGTCGGGGGCTGTATCAAAGTCCGGAAAAC
>JAOZSO010000348.1:0-1249 GCA_029939655.1 Desulfobacterales bacterium | reverse complement strand
CGGAAAACCCTGAGACAGGTTGATGGCCTGGTGATGATTGGCCAGTTGAGACATGACCGTAAAAATGGTTACACCGACATCAGATAATTTTGAATCGAGTTGTATCATGAAATCCCGCTTAGCTGCTATTTTATGATATAGCGATTAATGATGTCGGTTCTTATCCCAGTGGGTTAGGAGAAAGGGTCCAAGGGGCCCAGAATTCAAGGATCCAAATTGTTCAAAATACCTTCAGCTTCCTTTCGGATCTCTTCACGAAGAGAGTCGGGTTTCAGCACCACAGCATCTTTTCCCCATCGCAGGATCCAGAACTTGATTTCTTCGGTTCCGGCGATTTCCGCCTTGAAAATCAGGGATCCATCCTTCTGCTTTTCCACGACTTGACTCTCATGCCATATCTTTTCATTTACATAGCCGGCAACTCTCGGGGAAAAATGGATAGCCACCTGAACCGGATCGCCCAAAAAGGCGCCGAAACTATCGCGCAGAAGGTTCTCTATATCAAAATCCTGTGGTGTTTCAAATGTAGTGTCTGTTAATACCATCTTTCGTATCCTGTCAACGGCAAACAGTCGTATGTCTTTTCTGAGATGACAAAAGCCGAGTATGTAAAACGTACCGTTGAAAAACCAGAGTTTGTAGGGAGCGACGGTCCGCTGGGAGGTCTTCTTGCGGCTCATGACGAAATAGGTTATGCGGACATGCCGTCGATTGAGAATCGCCTCGTTGATCCGGTCGAGGATTTCCCTGAATTGGCTGTAGTCCTTGGTTGGCTTTAGGTCGACCTTCAGACTGGATTCAACATGCTCCAGGTAGGTCATATATTCAGGCGGCAGGGTAGCCTTGATTTTCTGAAAAAGAGACTCGAGTGAATCGTAAAAGAGCGTGTTTTTCAGCATTTTAAGCATATCACTGCTGAAATAGAGAGCCATGAGCTCAGTAATGTTAAAGGGAATCGGTATTTGATGTTTTGCGGACTCCATCAGGGACCAGTAATTTTTTTGGTTTTTTCGCTCCGTATAGACGGGAAATCCCGCAACCTGAAGTGCTTCCAGGTCTCTGTAGACGGTTCTGGAATGACAGGACAACTCAGAGGCCAGGTCCTGAACCGATTTTCCCTGTTTCGAAGCGATCAAGCTCCGGATGATTTTCCATTGTCTTCCTAATTGGTCACCTCTGGCCATATACAAGCTACCTTTTTTTATTCCGTCATTTAAAACCTGGTCCTTTGGGCCAGGTCAGAGATATT
>JAOZSO010000031.1:0-15578 GCA_029939655.1 Desulfobacterales bacterium | reverse complement strand
AAGAGCGAAGTCGGACTTGTCCCGTCGTAGCTCGAAGAGCGAAGTCGGATGAATTAACCTGGTGGAATATCCAGGAAATGATGTTTTTCCTATGATATTGGTTATAATAACAACCCATTGATTATCCTTTGCCATGTTGTTTATGCAACCTTGGGGATTACATTGCACCATAGGGGTAGGTGCGTGAAGGTACATCATTCAGATCGTCCTCGTCGATTTCGGCAACGCAACGAACCATAGAACCATCACCGAGATGCCAGCGAATCGGGAAGGCGAAGAAACGGAAACGCTTGTTCACCACCTTCTCCAAGTCGCCACCGAGGTTTTCTACACCAACGATGTAGTTCCCGAGCAGAAGCTTGTGACAGGGCTCCCAGGTTCCGTAGCAACCGATGGCCTCAAGGGCGCCGAATTTCTCATCGTACTTGGTCTGGCCGTGGATTTTGATGTAGAGTTCCTTGTCAAATTCGGCATATGCCTCTTCTCCGTACTTCTCGATGAACTCCTCACAGATGCTTTTTCCAGAGTAGCCTTCAAGCATCATTCGGGTTCCGTTGTTACCCATAGAGGTGTGCAGCGGATGGTCCAGTGCCTGCTGATCCATGGCCACACATTTTACCTTGTGCTTTAAGAACCAGTTACCGGTTTCAACACCGTTACCGATAGAGTAGTGGAAGTAATCCTTGCTGTCGTCAAACTTGAGGTGCATACCGGTGCGGATACAGACAACCATGCCTTCTAGTTCTTCAGGCTTCATGCCGGCACGAGCAACCGCATCGTCGAGATGCTCTGCGGTGGTCAGCTGCCAATCAGGGGTGCGTACGTCAAGACATACAGCTTCGCCAGCGTACGCGTCCACGGGAAGCTCATGGGAGTAGAGGGCACGGCGGCCGTCGAACATGCGCTCCATTACATGACGGGGTGCGTCAGCATGGGTTCCGGTGTGCATGGTGCACTTGATGGTCTGGGTGACAACGCCGCCTTTTGCCATGCTATGCATGGGAGCGATTTCCGGCTTTGAAAAGTAGGGCCAGAGGGGCATGTCACCGAAAAAAGGGTGGCTCAGGTCAATAAATACGTTTTTTCCCATCTTTTTTCCTTTCTTTCCCCTGCACCTATGCGGCGCAGGGGGTGTTTGGACATCAATTTTTCATATCACCCGGTAATTAACCGATCACCTTAAAAGTGCCGTTTGTGGGGATCTCGGGGTGCTGCTTGTTATATACAATATTGATCTTCCATGGGTATTTATCTCCTTTTACCCATTGACCACCCACCAAAGGCGTGCGGCAATAATTTTGATCATTGAATTTAATAGGCCCGACAATGGTATCCATGTTGGTATCGGCAATCGCCTTGCGGAGAATTTCCTTATCCAAGGATTTGGCCCGATTCAAGACATCGGCTGCAAGTTCATAACCGGCGTATTTGTACCCGATGGGCTGGGTCCACTCCTGATTCTTATCCTTCATCCAATCCGCACAAAGGTCTTTGGCTGATGCATTCTCCAGGGAAGACTTAAAGGGGTGGTCTGGACTCCACCAGACTTCACAGCTCAATCCATTCGGCAGGTCTTCACCCAGGGCACCCACTGCCGACGGGAAAAGAATGGCTTTGCCGATGGTGGCAACTTTGGGTTTGAACCCGAACCGGCGACATTGACGCCAGGCGGTGGCGAAGTCCGGCGGAATTGTATTTCCCAGGATGATCTCAACATTTTCCTTTTTCCAGGCATTGATGAAGCTGCTGAAATCCTGAGTGCCATATGGGAAACGACCCAAATCAACAAATTTGTACCCCTTTGGTCCCAGTTCTTTCTTGAAGATTTCCGACCAGGCGACGCCATCCGGGTCGTTGGCCATCAATACACCAACAACCTTGTTGGTGGGCACCTGCTCCCACATACCGACATAGGTCGGTAAAATATCTTTTTCCACCGACCAGAAGGAATGGAAGGCCCATTTATATGGACCACCATCAAGCCAGGGCTCCAGGGGAGAATCCAGGGTGATGCAAGGCATTTTGAATCGTTCGCAGATGCTGCTTACCGGGTTGACCGTATCCGGCGTATGAAAGGCAACCATCAGGTCTACCTTGTTCTGCATGATCAATCTGGAAGTCAACTCGGCCGCCTTGGTCGGATTCGACTCGGTGTCCATTATTTTTACTTTGACCGGCAGTTTCTTGCCCAGTTTTTCAATAAAAATTCCGCCGTCGGCGTTTATCCTGGCAAGGGCCCGGTCATCCACCCAGGGGGTCGGGGCACCAAAATCGGCAAGCGGCCCGGTGCTGGGATTGGGGCGGCCTATCAGGATATGGTCGCGCTGGCCAGCCCAGGCCGGGCTTTTGAAGATTGGCAGACCTGTCACGGAAACGGCTGCAGCTCCTGCCACGACAGCCGATTTTTTCATAAACTCCCTGCGATTAATTCCTTTTGCTTTTCCATCCTTTTTGTTTGGCATGCGAACCTCCTCTTTGGTTGGATTGATTCTGCAATCGACCGGTTGATTGACAATCAACCAGCCATGTATATGTAACCCGGCGAATGTTTACCGGGTGGCGGCCAAACAGCTTGGCCTGGTTAGCATCTCTTCGGACCGGCGGTTTCGGTCCAAACAACCTGAAACCTGAATCAAAATCGGCGCGGTGAAAGAATTTCAAAACCCAGTTTCTCCTGAAGCGTACCCATGATGCCTTTCGGAGCGACCAGAATCACTGTGATTGCGATGCCCCCCAGGACAAGCATGCTCACCGAAAAGTATTCTGCCAGAAACTGGGATAGAAGGACGTAAATAAGCGCCCCCACCACCGGGCCCTCAATAGTTCCGATGCCGCCGATAATAACCATGAATACCAGTTTAACGGTCCAATCGATGGAGAAGGCCTTGTATGGTTGTATAAAAATCTGGAAGACAAAAAATACACCCGCCGTCATCCCGGTAACAAAGGCGGAGATGAGAAAGCAGTACAGCTTTGAGCGGAAGACCTCCACACCGAGGGTCTCAGAGACCTGGTCATCATCCCGCATTGCCATCAATCCCAGGCCAAGTCTGGAACGAAGCAACAAATAGACCAGTGCGACCGAACCCACACCCAGGAGAAAGGCAGCGTAATATATGGCCTCCATTGTGATATCATTGGGCGGTTTGATAAACAGGCCCGAACCATATTTGACGTATGCCCAGTTGCTGAACCAGACCAGCAGTGCTTCAGCGAAAATCCAGGTCCCGATGGTGAAATAGACCCCCTTCATTCGAAAGATAAACAGAGACATAAACAGTGCCAGTAGTACGGAAGTCAGGCCCCCCAGGCCAGCGGCCAGCCATATGTTGATGCCATAGTAACTGCTCAGTACAGCAACCGTGTAACCGCCCATTCCAACGAATGATTGCTGGCCCAGCGATATCAAGCCTGAATAGCCAGCCAACAGGTTCCACATTTGAGCTAAGGCAAGATAGATGCAGAACAGCATGAAGAATAGCATTGCATAATCGCTGCCCCAGACAGGCACTGTGCCAAGGCCGACTGTTACTGCGGCCAAAATGGACCATTTGATCTTTGTAAATAGAGTTGTCATGGGTTTTCAGCCTCTCCCAAAAATGCCCTGGGGCCTGACCGCCAGGACGATTAATAATACCACGTAGCCGCACAACAACTGGTAGCCCGGCCCAAACACGCGGGCACCCAGAATCTGGGCCAGGGCCAGAATCAAACCTCCGGCAAAGGTACCTTTCATGCTGCCCAACCCGCCGATAACGACCACTCCGAAAGCGATGATCAGGTACTGGGGACCGGAATGGGGATAAAATGTGAAGGTCATCCCCACCAGCACACCGGCCACACCGGCTGTCATAATGGCGATGCCCATGGCGATCGCATAGGTGTTTTTGGTGTTGACGCCCATGAGTTGGGCTGCGTATTTGTCATCGGAGGCGGCCCGAATTCCACGACCCATGTAGGTGCTCTGTAAAAAGTAGTGCTGCCCGATAATGACCGCCAAAGCGATGCCAAAGTCAATCAGGTAGAGTACCGGTACGCTGAGGTTTGGGCCCATTGAAAACGTCATCAGCGACAAGCTTGACATCAGGCTGCGGGCATCCGGAGTAAATGCCATCAGCATAAAGTTCTGTATGATGATCGAGACGCCGAATGCCACCAGAAGAGGCGGCTCCATCTCTTTGCCGAGGACACGGTTGAGAAGGAACCGCTGTAGTATATATCCGACAGCAAACATGACCGGCATGACCGCCACCAGGGTCAGCAGGGGACTTACCCCTAAAGCGGAGACCATAAACAGGCTCAGGTACGAAGAAAGAATCATCAGGTCGCCGTGCGCCAGGTTGACCAGTTTGACGATCCCGAAAATGGTGGACAGGCCGATGGCCACGACGGCGTAAAGCCCTCCCAGCAGTAACCCGTTCAGAATATCTTGTGCAAGGCCTTCCATTTCTGCTCCCTAAATTCCAAAATAGGCGTTTTTTACCTTGTCTTCGGTCAGGTCGGCCGGCTTCCCTTCCAGCACGACCTTCCCTTCCAGCATGACATATGCACGGTCCGCCGCCTTCAGGCTACGGGTTATATCCTGCTCAACTAGAATTATGGTCAACCCCAGTTCATTGATCTGCTTGATCTTTTGATATATGCCCTTGATGATAATCGGGGCCAGGCCCAGGGAGATCTCATCGCAGAGCAGGACCTTCGGCTCACTCATCAAAGCGCGTCCAATGGCCAACATCTGCTGCTCGCCCCCGGACAGCGTATTGGCCATCTGACTGTGACGTTCTTTCAGGCGGGGAAAAAGCTCGTAAACATTGTCCAGGGACTTCTCCCTGTTTTTTCTGGATCTGGGTATGTAGGATCCCATGAACAGATTTTCAAATACGGTCAGGCGCGGGAACACGCGACGTCCTTCCGGCACAAGTGACATCCCCCTGGCGACAGTCTCGTGGGGCGGCAGGCCACCGATGGACTCGCCAAAATAGGAGATACCGCCGGTTTTGGGGTTCAACTGCCCGGCCAGGGTATTTAGCAGGGTCGATTTGCCGGAACCATTGCTTCCGATAATTGACACCACCTCGCCGCGGTCCACTTCCAGGGAAATATCCCACAGTGCATGAAAATCATTATAATATACATTTATACCGTCTACTTGGATGGCTGTACCGGCCGACATCAGTCTTCCTCCTCACCCAGATAGCACTCCAGAACTTCCGGTGAACACATCACTTCGGAGGGATCACCGCATTGCATCCGTTTACCCTCAGCGATACACAGCACCCGATCCGTTCCTTCCGACATCATCATCATGATATGCTCAATCCAGATGATGGTTATGCCTTGCCGCTGGATCTCCTTGACAATCGCCAGCAGTTGTTCGACCTCTTTTTCCGTCAGGCCGCCGGCCACTTCATCAATGAGAATCAGGCTGGGCTGGGAGGCCAGGGCCCGGCCCAGTTCCAGACGTTTGCGATCCAGAAAAGACAGGCTGCCGGCAAAACTGTTGCGCACCGATGTCAGGTCGATCAGTTCCAGAATCTCATCGGACGTTACCATGGCTTTCTTCTCCAGCAGGCCTCCGCCATGGACAGCAGCCACCATCAGGTTCTCCAGCACCGTCATTTTTGTAAATGGTCTTGGAACCTGATACGTCCGACCGATTCCGGCACGGCAACGTCTGGCCGGTGAAAGATGGGTGATATCCTGGCCGTCCAGAATAATGGAGCCGGCATCGGGTTTCATTACGCCGGTCAGCAAATTAAAAACAGTGGTTTTACCGGCACCGTTGGGCCCTATGATGCCCAGGATTTCACCACTGTGCACTTCGAACGACAGGTTGCTGACTGCGATAAGGCTGCCAAAACTGAGGCTCAGGTCCTTCACCTCCAGCAAGTCGGTTGTTGTAGATTCCGCCAAAAACGTCACCTCTTTGTGTGGTTTTTAAACGATGATGGTTCCTATATTGAGACTGTCGTTAAATTCAACCTTCACCAACCTGGGCGGCAGGTCATCGACTGTAATTTCGACAATCAGCCGGGTTGTCACTTCCTCTATACCCTGCAGTTTGAAATCACCGTAGTTGTTGGTCCGGGTTTCAGCCAATTCCCGGCCCTGCTCATCGGTCAACAATACGCGGGCGTTCTCGGCACACTCATCGGTATCGGCAAGAGCCACGCTGCCGGCAATAAAACCGCGGGTGAAACGCACCAAATTTTTGTAAAGTACGCGTGGCCCGGTTTCCTGTTCGGGCAAGTAGCCGGTCAACCCATCCTCTTTGATCAACTGTTCCCACTCACTGCTTACTAATTTAAAGGCCTGCATGGCACCGGTGGGGCAGACCTGTACGCAACGCGGCTCTTTCCAGCCCTCATCCAACAGGTGGGCGCACATGGTGCATTTCTGGGGAGATTGAACCGTTTCGTTCCAAAAGATTGCCCCATAAGGACAGGCGTCAACCAGCTGCTTCTGGCCCACCGCTTTATCCGGGTCGATCAGGACGATCCCGTCCTGGCGTATGGTAACGGCGCCGTTGCGGGCAGCCTTTACACATGGTGGATTTTTACAGTGCTGGCAGGGTTTGGGCAGGTAGGCAACCTCCACCAGCGGATAGCCGCCACGCTCACGATGGAGTATATTCATCCAGCTGTGGCCGTGGTCCGGCTGCGATTTGGAGTAGGGCGGCCAGTCGTTACCCACAAACTCGTCCTTACAGGCCAGAAAGCAGTTGTTGCAGTCGTGACATCGCGCCACGTCGATGATCAGGCCCCAGGTAGCAGCAGTCATAGGGCACCCCCTTCCAGTCTGACAACCTGAATCAGGCAGGAGTTGGACGCCATCCCGCAGGAGTCTTTGGTCACAAAGCGTTTGGGTGTCAGTAAATTGATACAACCCGACAGGTCGGCGCTTTTCCCGGGGCTGCCCGCTGGCTGGTAGTCGGCACAGGATTCATAGGAATGCACCGTGCCCGGCGCTAATCTCTCGGTCAGTCTGGCAGCCAGAATCACTTCACCCCTGTCATTGAAGGCTTTTACCAGATCACCATCTCCAATACCCCGGGCGTTGGCGTCTTTGGTATTCAATCGGATAATCCAATAGGAGCGTCCATCCTCTTTAGGTACCCGGTGGTCTCTGATGTCGTTGACCCAGCTCTCCTTGCCGTCGCCCATCGTGTGGAAACTGAAGCGCGGATGGGGACTGATCAGTTGAAGCGGGTATTTTGTGTAAAGTTCAGACGTATGATGACCTTCCCAGGATGGCACATACCGGGGCATTACTGTCCGTTCCGGATCGTCTGGGTTGAATCGATTCAAGCTGGAAGAAACGAATTCGATTTTTCCCGAAGCTGTCTGAAGGCCGACGCCGGATTCGATCTGCGTTTCGGGGTGTGGTCCCCAGTCAGGTGTATCCCTTTTCCGGCCCTCGGCAAACCAGCGCAACGCCGGTGTGGCCGTATAGTTTTCAGGCAGGGGCACCACAAAATAGCCCTTTCGCTTGAAATCCGCCCAGGAGAGGTATTTCGGCAGATCCGTATTATTAAAGTATCGTTTGACCCAGTCATACTCATTCATCCCACCTTCGGTGTAGGCTTCATAAAGTCCCAGACGTTTGGCCAATAAAACGAAAATCTCATAGTCTGATTTTGATTGTCCCAGCGGCTCGATGCACTGTTGCTGAAGTGTCACCACGCGATGATTCACTTGGGTGAATGAGTCGGTGACATAGCCCGAGCAGTTGGCGAATTCGCTGATGTCCCAGCGTTCGAAATTGGTACAGGCCGGCAGTATGATGTCCGCGAAGCGGGTCTCGCCTTCAAACCAGATGGACTGATTGACCACAAACGGGAGTCGGTCGGTCCGATAAGCATCCACGTAGCGGTTGGTTTCCGTCATGGTGCCGATAAAAGATCCGCCGTACCGGTAGTACATCTGTATTTCCGGAAAACCATCTTCGGGATACTTGTACGATTTGAACTGCGCCTCGATGGAACTTCCGCAAAAACCTTTACCGCGCCATTTTGCCTTTCCTTCGAGAATGCATTCCGGAATCCGGAGTCTCGGAATATGCTGACCGCCGGGGTGGTTTATGTTGGATTTGGTGCCCGTGAAATCAATTTTGTTGGCCCAGCGGAAACCGGCAGCCGAGTTGTCCGGGTCCGCAGAGATGCCGCCTTCGGCATAACCGGGAAACATAAAATCGGTATTGCTGGGAGCACCTTGTACCGTGGACCAGATGTTGATGCCCGGTTTGCCCAGGCCCTGCATGGCTTGTAATGAGATCATCAACCTGGCCCACTGGACACCTGTGGCCGACCGGCAGGCTCCGCCCCAGCCGCTCATGCCGCCGGCTGCCAGCATGGTCTTTTTGGTGGCCCATTCCCTGGCCAGGGCCCTGATCTGCCGGGCGGGAACGCCACATTCCTTTTCCGCCCACCGGGGTGATTTCGGCTGGCCGTCCTCTTCGCCGAGTACATAGGCCGCCCATTGGCCAAAGCCGACAGCATGCTGGGCGATGTAGTCTTTATCGTACAAGTCTTCGGTCAGCCAGACGTGAGCGATGGCCAGGGCCATGGCATTGCCCGCATCAGGCCGCGGGGCGAACCATTTGTCACCGAACAGCCCGGCGGTGTGGTTCATAAACGGGTCGATAAAGACCATTTTAACGCCAAGTTCCTTCAACCAGAAGCGCCTTGGGGTAGACTCAAAAGCGGAATAAATGCCATGTGTCGTCTCCGGATCAGAGGACCAGAAAACCACCATCTCTGTATTTTTCAGGGCATCCTCAAGCAGGTCGTACTGCTCCGGAAGACCAAGCCGCCAGGAGAAGCCCCACTGGTGCATGCCGCCCCAGTGCCACCCTTCCCAACTGTCCGGGTTGTGATCGGCATAGGTGTAGCCAACCATGTTCATAAAACGAAAATACGCACTGTGACGATAGCCGATGTTACCCCACAAATGATGCGAACTGGCCGTCGACAGCATCGCTCCCGGACCGTACTCCTGTTTTATGCGCTTGATTTCATTGCAGACGATATCGGCAGCTTCATCCCAGGCGATGGGTTCGTAACCGGATTCGCCCCGCTTTTCACAGTTGCGATTTCCGTCGGGATCAAAATCCACCCTTTTTAAAGGGGTCAGAATCCTCTGGGGTGAATAAATCATCGATCGCCACGCCAGGGAGTATGGCGCGAGAGTCGTTTTGCGTGGTGGTGAAAAGGTCCGGCCGCGGGCTTTTATCTTCCAGGAAGGTGCATCCGTGTCGTCGAGTTCTATCGGTGTAATGCGAATGATGCGCCCGTCGCGAACATAGACGCGCACCGGGCCGCCGGTGGTTCCGTTAATGTATGTTTTGATGCTGCCCATCATACCCTCCGGAATCGGGTGTTGTGATATTATGTAATTGGGACACTTCCGCTAAAAATAGCTATCATTTTCGCGCCTTGTTCCACTGTATCAGATGATTCGCCAGGCGGACCCGGGTATCCGTAATTTCCTGCTCACTCCATTTTTGCAGGCCGCGCCCTTTTTTAAAGCCCAGGTAGCCCTGATCTATCTTTCGTTTCAGGATAGGAGCCGGTTCGGGTGACGCGTTCAGGTGTTTTAATATGTATTCATGGATGGCAAGGGTAAGATCCAAGCCGACCAGGTCGGCGTTTTCCAACGGGCCCAGCACCGGCAACCGAATGCCGAACCCCATCTTGACCACCTCGTCCACTTCAGCCGCTTCTGCTATACCCTCGTCCACAATGGATATAGCCTCGCGCCAGAGGGCGTGTTGCAGGCGATTTCCCACGAACCCGGGCACATCCCGCTTTACCCGGACCGGATATTTGCCCACTTCGGCCAGGAGGCTATAGGCAGCCTCTACGGTTTCCGCAGCGGTGTCATCACCGGGTATCACCTCCACCAGGGGGATCAGGTGAGGCGGATTCCAGAAGTGAGTGCCGACAATCCTGGATCGATTGGCAGCCTTGGCCGCGATTTCGGTAATACTCATCACAGAGGTGTTTGTGGATAAAATGGTCTCTGGGTGACAGACTTCATCCAGCTCTTTAAAAATGTCCTGTTTGAGCGTCAGGTTTTCGCTGATGGCCTCCACTACGTAGTCGGCCTGCCCGGCTGCCTTTTCCAGGGATGTAGTTGTATTGATCCTTGACAGCGCCGGCCCAACCTCATCCGCGGAAACCAGCCCGTTTTTGACGAAAAGGTTCAGGTTGGCTCGAATATTTCCTACAGCCTGCTCCAGCATCTGCTCGTCCAGGTCGTTAAGCCAGACCTGGCGGCCGCTGAGGGCGAATATCTGGGCGATGCCATGACCCATAAGGCCTGCGCCGATTATAGCCACAGAAGGGAACATACATTCTTTGTCATTCATACGCCATGCCTCCTCATCCGGCTGCTGCGCCACCGTCTACGGACATGATATGACCGGTCATCATGCTGGAAGCGGGAGATGCCAGATACACCAGTGCTCCGATGAAATCTTCCGGTTCTGCCGCACGACCGATGGGTATCCGGGACATAAAGATTTTGTACATTTCCGCATCGTTCAGGATTGGTTCAGTCAATGGCGTCCAGAAGATGCAAGGCGCGATACAATTGACCCGAATCTTATATTTGGCCCATTCACAGGCCAGTTGTTTGGTCAGCAGATGGACGGCGCCTTTTGAAGTTCCATAGGCTGAATAGCCTGCCGGATGACCCAGAAAACCGCGAATGGAACCGACGGTTATGATGCTTCCCGGTTCACTGCGTTTGATCATGTCTTTGCCCGCCTCCTGGCAGCAGAGCAGGGTTCCTTTGACATTAGCATCCATAACCTTTTGCCATTCATCGATGGGCATCTCTTCAGCTGGATAGCGAGCTGCAATGCCGGCACCCGTCACCATTATATCGATTTTACCGCACTGATCGACAACCTGTTTGGCCATGGCTGAAACACTGTCCACATTGGTGACATCACAGGGAATGGCCATGGCCCTGTTTCCCTGGGATTCGACTTCCGAGACGGTTTCTTCCAGGCTGGATAGGGTTCGGGAAGTAACCACAACATCAGCACCGTAAGCCGCCAATCCGATGGCCGCGGCCCTGCCAAATCCCCCCGATCCCCCGGTGATGACTGCTACCTTGCCGCTAAGATCAAACATGGATTTGATTTCGTCGATCCCCATCTTCACACGCATAATATCCTCCCTGTGTCTTGCGGACAGTCAGACCAACACAGCGGGTCTGAACCGACCAAGATTGTTTGTATTGACGAATTTATAATTGCGACAGCCTTTCCGATATCTCCCTTGCTGTTTCCTTTAATAGCTCCAATGATCCAGATTCGATGCTGCTGCTCATTCGAAATGAGGGTACAATGATAACAACCGCCGCTACAACCCGATCCTCATGGTTAAAAATCGGCGCAGCCACAGCGTGAACATCTTCATCGTATTCTTCCTTATCGTATGCAAATCCAGTAGCTCTGATTTCTGCAAATTCCTTCCAGATTGCGTCGGCATCGGTTCTGGTTCGTGTTGTAAATTTGGTTAACGGCCCGGCAAGACCTTTTTGGACTGTTTCTTGAGGACAAAAGGCCATAATGGCTTTGGCACCAGCATTGGCATTGATTGCCATCTGATCTCCAACTCTGGGGGTAACTGTGACCTGCCTTATTCCAGTGGCACTGTAGGACAGAAAGATTCTTCCGCCAGTTAGGACCTCGAGGTGAACTGTTTCGCCTACCTTGTCACGAAGGCCGTCCAGGTAAGGTTTGGCCAGAGCCACCAACCGGCCGTTCAGAGACTGCCTTACGGCGCGGCCCAGTTGTGCTGTTGAGGGACCCAAGCGATAGCGCCGGGTAGCATCATCCTGGACAACGAAACCTCTTTTTTTCAGTATGATGAGAGTGCGGTTGACGGTGGCTTTGTTCATCTTCAGCCGATGGCTGATTTCCACAGACCGCAGAGGCCGGTTATCCGGGGTGAAAACGCGGAGAATTTCTAGTGCCTTTTCGATAGAATTCAAAGCGGTGTTCCTTATAAAAAAAGGTTTTTAAATTCTAGGCCAGAGTGAACATATCGATGATACCGTAGATAAAATTGCTTACAAACCTGGTGGAAGTGTATATAGGAGAAAACATGTAGGCTCATAATGCGAGACGGCATCTCATCATATGATTTATTCATAGATCATGCGCTATAGTCCTGTCAAGAATTAAGTTGCGATCTTCAAAAATAGCGCCCCGAGTGAAACCCTAGGCCAGGTTGTTCTCTATTTAAAACCTTGCATGACACTTATCAGCCCCAGCACGATACCGAGCAACACAAGTGGAAAATAGCTCGCCTTGTTGAAGAGTGCCATAGCATGGTCCCTGTCCTGCGCCAGATAGAGTTTAATGCCGGGAATCAACAGCAGATAGAAACATGTTATTGCCGCCGCCAAGGCCGCCACCCATTCCCAGATTGGTGAATACAGCCAGAAAAGAAAGATCATCAAAACAGTTGCACCCGTCAACGTGATCAGTACCAGAGAAGCTGATTTCTGAACTCCCAGCATTATGGGAATGGTTTTAGCATGGAGTCCTTGAGCCAGATCCTTATCTGTCCAGTCTGCTAGAATATTTTGCCCGCCGATCTCCCAGAAAAAAAGACCCAGGAACAATAATACGGCAAAAAAAGGAGCTGGATGCGGATCGACAGCAAAGAGCGCTGCCACGGGGCCCGAATTTTTAACAAATCCGCTGATAACCGACCGCCACGGACTGACACGCCATAAGAGACAATAAATGGTTTCCAGAGCCGTCCCTATTAAAAAAATAACGACACATATGGGGTTCAGGATATAAGCGCCCATCAGGGCAACCAGAGACCAACCCGTCACCCACATGATACCCTGCCGGTAGGTCAGGAGTCCTTGCGCCATGGGATGTCTTATCATCAGGGAGTCAAGATAGGTTTCGGCAGTTAGGGCACTTTCGCCACCTTTTGCCATGTCGGTTCGATAATCGATGATGTCATTCAGTGCATACACGGCGGTATAACCTGCAAAGGCTGTCATCATACCGATGATTACCACATGGACGGGAGGAAAACTGCCGAGATAGAGCAACACAGCGAATGCCGGTGTCGCCATGTCCATCAGACCATGCGGCGTGCGCGAAAGGGCAAGAAAGCGTTTGAGCTGTTCCAGCCGGCCTGACGATTTAGATGTTGATCCTTCATTAATAGGCATAGATTTTATATCCCAAGGTTGCATACATTGGGGGATATTTACCTTAGTTTTGACTATGGAGCAAGTATTTGTGAACCAGAAATGATAAGCCATGACCTGTAAGCCCTTAGCATGTGTTTTACCTAAAACCTAAAACATAAAACCTAAAACCGATATAACTTATAGCTGATAGTTTTTCTTTGACCTAAATTGAGCGATTGTCGAGGTTGCCGTAGCTACAAGGAAGATGTCGTTTCGCTATAGTGAACTATGCGGGACGGCATCTGACGCCGTAGATGCGGTGAGATCGACAATCCCAGCGGGTTTCAAATTTTGAGAATTGAAATGAATAGAATCCTTTGAAAATATTTCTAAATTCAACATTCTTAAAATTTGAAACGCTCATTTTAGGTTTGACACATATAGGCTATTAGGTCATATTAATCTAATTTCAACCTTCCCCAAAAGCACCCTACCGGGTCGAAACATGGACCCGCAACAAACGGATAATAATGCCAATATTACAAGGAGGTCGTTATGAAAAACGGTACTTGCCCAAAGTGTGGATCCGAATCGGTCTATTGCGGCGATAAGCTTCCTCTGAAAAACGGTCCATTCGGAAGCAATTCCATTCCCATCAGCATCATCTCCATCGCTGCCCTGGACAACTATGTTTGCACCGACTGCGGCTATCTTGAAAGTTATATCGCCGAAAAGGACAAGATCAAAGAGATAACCGAGGGTTGGCGGAACCTACAGGCAATAGAAGCTGCCGAAGAGACCACCGGTGAATAGCAAATCAGGGTCCAAGGGGAAGTAAGCCTATAAGGATTTGCTATTGTACATATTCAGTTATGGAAAATCTGAAATCCGAATATCTAAATACGAAACGGTTCGACAGGCTCACCGCCCTGAGCAAGGTCGAAGGACAAATCCAAATATCGAATGTTCAAATGACCCAAACACTACGTATAGAGTTGAACATCTTTGGTCTATTTTTTGATCATTCGAATTTGTGACATTTGATATTGTTTCGAATTTCGAATTTCGTGCTTTGGATTTAAATTAAAAGGCTGATCATATGAAGTTTGTTAACGGAATGCGACACGTGCGCGGCATTCGAAGATTGGGACATATCTCTCGTATCATGGTGAAACATGGACTCGGTGATTTCACGGACCGGCTGTTCAAGCAAGGATCGAGTGGCATAACAACCCCTGACAACACCGCGTATCCTCTAAAATCGGGATTCCCATCTCCTGTCAGAATCCGAAAGGTACTCGAAGAACTGGGCCCCAGCTTCGTCAAGCTAGGGCAGTTGATGAGCACCCGGGCAGATATTTTCCCACCTGAATACATCCAGGAACTTGTCAAACTCCAGGACAGTGTGCCGCCGGTAGCCTTCGAGGAAATACGGAAAGTGATCGAAGATGAATTCGGACAGAATCTAAATGACATTTTTAAATCTTTCAACCCCGAATCCATGGCAGCAGCCTCCGTGGCGCAGGTCCACATGGCAGAATTGCGTACGGGTGAGAAGGTAGCCGTAAAAATCATCCGGCCCGGGATCGGAAAAAAAATCAGGCAAGACATCGGGCTCATGCTCACGCTGGCCGAAAAACTGGAGCGCAAATTCGACGTTGGACGAAAAATCGGTTTTATCAACCTGGCACGCGAATTTGAACGAACCATTTTCAAAGAACTCGACATGCTGACCGAGGCGGGCCACATGGAACGCTTCTCCGGCTATTTCAAGGACAGCCATGAACTGGTTATTCCCAAAGTTCATTGGGCCTATACATCCAAATCGGTTCTGGTCATGGAACATATTGACGGGATCAAAATAGATCAGGTTAAAGCTATGCAGGAGCTTGGTATCGATCCCAGGGAAATTGCCATGATCGGACTGAGAAACTTCTCCCGCCAACTGATGGAATTTGGACTTTTCCATGCAGATCCCCACCCTGGGAATACCATTGTGATGTATGACGGCCGTGTGGGCCTGGTGGATTTCGGGATCACGGGGTATCTGGACGAAGAGTCCATGATGCAGATTGCCAATATCTTCCTCGGATATGCCGAGCACGATTATGTCATGATAGTTGAAGCCTTTGCGGGCGCCGGCCTCATCGATCCGGAACATATCGACATGGATGTATTTCGTATCGATCTGAAAGACATCAGCGAACCCTTTTATGGGAGATCTTTGAAAACCATCTCCGCCAGAGATGTGTACGATCAGGTAATGCAGGTAGTGTTGAAACACCAGATCCGGTTACCGAGAAATTATCTGCTGCTGCTGAAAACCTTTATCCAGACCGAGGCCCTCGGAAAAATCCTCGACAGCGATGCCAACCTGCTGGAGGTAACCAGGCCCTATGCCAAGGC
>JAOZSO010000347.1:2964-4241 GCA_029939655.1 Desulfobacterales bacterium | reverse complement strand
GGCAGCGGCGGGCCTTACGGCGCCTTAGGAGCGAGTTTTGGCCGGCTTTAAAGCGAATTTCCGCAGACCGCCAAGACAGATCAGCTTGAGTTTTTCGGATAACCGGTTAAAAAAATATGGCCTACAAATTAAATTGGGAGGAACATATCTGCCACTTCTTTGGTGTAGGTACCATCCTCATTATAAATGACAATAGGCGGACCCACTTTCAGGCCCGGTCGTCCCTGCTTGATGCCCTCCATCATCATGAGCTTTGATTCACTGTCCCTCCTGGAATGAATAAATCGCACATTTTTAGGTTCAATCCTGCAAGCTCTCATATGTTGGACCAACTCCGGTAGTCGCTCGGACGTATATACAAGTACGAATAGTCCGGCTGTCTTCAATATGTCACCGGCAGCTTTTACGACATCAAGAAGGGTTACCCTGATTTCATGTCTTGCCACGGCACGTTGCCGGTTCGGGTTGATCCTTCCGGATGCAGCTTTGTGAAAAGGTGGATTGCTGACCACAATATCGACAGGTCCCTGGAACATGGCGGGCTGGATGGTCTGCATATCCCGATGGACAATCCGGACGGTTTCTTGCATCCCATTCTCCCTGACATTATCGTCCGCGATGTCTGCCAGTTCCTTTTGGATCTCTATACCGAACATGTGGGTTGCCGGGTGGCGATAAGCGACAATCAGCGGCACAATTCCGCAACCCGTTCCCAGGTCCACAACCCGCTCACCCGGCCTCGGTCTGACATGGTGCGCCAGGATAACGGCATCGATGGAAAACCGATATCCCACCTGCTCCTGTTTGACCGTCACCTTGCCGTTGAAAAAAGTATCCCGGGTGAGTCTGTCTTGCATCAGTCCACCGGGCCGATTTTAAATTTAATATCCTTCACCGGGACCTCCCCCAGGGCATGGTTGATCTTCTGGATGATCTCCGGCTTCAGAAATCTGAGCTGCTGCAGCCAGCTGGAACTCGTTGCATTCACGATCAGCAAATTCCCCTTGAAGGCTGCCGGACGTGTATTTGCCGCAATCACTTCTCCCACAGCTTCTTCCCAGATATCCCAGACCCGGATCAGGGACGTGTCCGTTCCCAGACGGTGATTCTTCAACATGCCCCGGATCACACTGCCTATGTGAACAAACGATCGCTTTTCTTTATCTGGTCTGGTCATGCGGCCAACAATTTGGTATTTGGTATTTGGTGTTTGGTATTTGGTGTTTGGTATTTGGTGTTTGGTATTTGGTATTTGGTATTTTGTATTTTGTGTTTTA
>JAOZSO010000347.1:0-2954 GCA_029939655.1 Desulfobacterales bacterium | reverse complement strand
AGTCAATAAAAACCCCTGTCCGTTTCTGTCGGCATCCGATTTTTTCCGTTTTTCCTTGACTTGGAGGCATTGGGATCTTAGATTAGTACTTTATATTTCGGGTCGAATCCGTCTACAGACCTTTAATTTTTAAAATCATCTATCACCCTACGACAAGGTAACTATCATGAATTGGGATTGGGAAAAATTGAAAGAACAGCAACAGGATGGTAAAGGCATTCCACCGCAAGTCGACGAGCTGTTTAAACAGTTCAAGAAGTTCAAGCTTCCGGGGGGATTCTTGATGATTCTGATCCTCGCGGTATTGTTTTTTGGATCCTCGGTGGTCTTCACGGTGAAACAGGATGAGGTCGGAGTCGTGCAACGTTTTGGAAAATACGTTCGTACCGAAGAACCCGGCCTGAATTTCAAGTTGCCGGCCGGCATCGAAAAGGTCACCAAGGTCAATGTCAAGCGTGTGAACACCGAAGAGTTTGGTGTTACGACCACCCGGGGGGCTCAAAACTCCCGCTATGTCTCCGCCAATGAAAACATGAACGTCGCCCTGATGCTGACCGGTGATCTGAACGTCGGCCTGGTCCCATGGATCGTCCAGTATCGGATCAAAAATCCATTTGACTATCTCTTCAAGGTCAAGGAACCCCGGACCCTGCTGATCGACATGTCAGAAGCGGCCATGAGACTGGTTGTGGGGGATAGAAGCATCAATGAGGTCATCAGCAAGCGTGATGAAATCGCCATCGAAGCCAAACGGGTGTTGCAGATGGAACTGGACAATGCCGAATCAGGTGTCCACATCGTGACGATAGAAATGAAGAGAACCAATGTTCCCGGACCGGTCCAGCCTTCCTTCAACGAGGTCAACCAGGCCACCCAGGAGAAAGAGCAGACGATCTACCAGGCCAAGGAGGATTACAACAAGGCCATACCGGCAGCAAGAGGTGAAGCGGACCGTACCATCAAGGCGGCCGAGGGTTATGCCCTGGACAGGATCAACCGGGCCCAGGGGGACTCCACCCGATTTATTGCCTTCTACAACGAGTACGCCAAAGCCAAGGATGTCACCAAACGAAGGCTCTACCTCGAAACCTTGAAAGATCTTTTCCCCAAGCTCGGCAAAAAATACATTATCGATTCGGACCAGAAAAATTTATTACCTCTACTCAATATAGGCTCAAAAGAAGGTGTTACCAAATGAAATCAAAAGGCTTTCTCATAATTATTGCGGCAGTCATCGTGATACTCGTCTATAATGGCGCCTATAGTGTGGATGAAACCGAGCAGGTAATCATTACACAGTTCGGAAGGATTGTCGGTAGTCCCAAAATAGCTCCCGGGCTGAAATTCAAGCTGCCATTCATCCAAAAGGCCAATTTTTTCCCCAAGAATCTTCTCGGGTGGGATGGTGATCCAGGCCAGATTCCAACCCTCGACAAGACATTCATCTGGGTTGACACCTTTGCCAGATGGAAAATCGTGGAGCCGGTCAGCTTTTTCCAGACAGTCAACAACCGTTTCAATGCCATTGGAAAACTGAATGACATTATCGATCCGGCCGTCCGAAACGCTATCACCTCTCACAGCCTCATCGAGGCGGTTCGAAACACCAATCGCGAAATGGATACCCTTGAAATCGGCCTGGACGCGAGGGAACAGCAAACCACCTACGCCGTTGATGTCGGCAGGGCAAATATCACCAAGATCATCCTGGAACAGGCCCAGCCCAAGCTGACGCCATTTGGTATCGAACTGGTGGATGTCAAAATCAAACGTATCAACTACGTGGAGCAGGTCAGAAAATCGGTTTACGGACGAATGATTGCCGAACGTAAACAGATTGCCGAAAAATTCCGCTCGGAAGGAAAAGGTGAGGCCAGAAAAATACTGGGTGAGAAGGAAAGAGACCTGAAAAGAATTACTTCTGAAGCATATAAAACAGCCCAGGAACTCAAGGGTACCGCAGATGCGGAGTCCACCAGGATATTTGCGGAAGCGTTTGGACGTGATCCGGAATTTTACTCGTTTACGAAAACGCTCGAACTTTACGGCGAGGCCTTGGGCAAAGACAGTGAGCTGGTTCTTTCGACGAATTCAGAGTTCTTCAAATATCTCAAAGGATATTCAGACACCCCTTAAAACCGTTGTTGGAAAAAAAGAAAGCACCGGCTTTATTTAACCGGTGCTTTCTTTTTTTATAATCCAAAAATATTATATCTTATTTAGTGTCCATCCAGAAATGGTGGATTTTGGTTCAGAGCAAGGCCTGAGCGATTTTGAAACCACACGAATAACAGGTTATTTCGAAGATTTCAAAAGAGCGAAAACGCAGCTCTGGGCCAAAAGATGCCGTTTATGGATGGGCGCTATTTACCCTTTCTGCGCTGATGGCGAGTCTTTGCCAACAGTTTTCGATGCTTGTGCTTCCGCATTTTCTTGCGACGTTTTTTAATAACACTACCCAATTGATCACCTCCTGTCTTAATCCTAATCTTAACTGAATTTATGAATGTAACTTTATCTTATAACAGTTCTGTATTGGACATGTCCATACTTTTTCATATATTTTCTCATTTTTTTAACCGTGGGTTTGCAGGATCCTGTTGATCCCACTAAGCAGTCATGATAATGATATCTAAAAGGATGGTATTTTTTCCATTGAACATCGAATCCCGCCATGGCGGGAAACGTCCAACATCGAATTTTGAATGGGAAAAGAAGAAACAGAAGAACACCTGAGAACTTATTATTGACTCAACTTTCGGGTTTCACCATCGATAGAGCAAAATGGGTGATCCAATGGCGATTTGCGCTGTTTGAGCCGTTTAGGGCACCTTACATCAGCGCATGTTAATGAAAATCCAATATGAAAACACGATCATTTGGCAACCATACCTGTTTAACACTATGGCCAACGCTGATGTTAGGAGCCCTTGCGGCGAGTTCGCAAAGCGCCA
>JAOZSO010000346.1:0-4247 GCA_029939655.1 Desulfobacterales bacterium | reverse complement strand
TCTTCTGGATTCCCGCCCCCTTCCTGCGAAGGGGCAGGCACGCGGGAATGACAACTTTGAGGTATTTATTTGCCGAAAGAATATGAAGATAAATAAAGTATCATCCAAGCTGAAAGTCTGAAATATTGATGAATGTGACCATTGTAACACCCGGCCACCCCGGACCGGACAGAAAATCACTGCCGCCGGCGCTTACCGCGCCGTATCTGGCGGCACTGGCAGCGCCCTACGCTGACGCCCTGGCCATTTGTGACCTGGGAGTAGCGCCCTTTGATTTCAATGCGCCCACACCGGAGGTGGCGATGTTCACCACCACCATGGCCCAATTCGACCAGGTATACGCCATCGCCAAGGTTTTGAAAGAGAGGGGGAGTTGTATCATTTTCGGTGGCCCGCATGCCACACTGGCCTATGATTTCGATCCCCGGATAAAGGAGATCGCAGACTGTGTTGTGCTGGGCGAGGGGGAACGGGCGGTTCCTGCAGCACTGACGGATTACCTGAATGGAAACCTGCAGAGCACCTATTCCATGCCTGTCGATTCTCTGGACGGGGTTCCTTTCAGTCGGCTGGATCTTCTGGACAGCCGGAAATACTCTTCAACGACCGTGGTGATCGGGACCAGAGGGTGTGCTAACAACTGTACCTACTGCTCCATCAAGGACATGTACGGACAGAAGTATTTGAAGCGGCCGGTGGATGAAGTGATTGCCGAAATCGAATATCAGACATCCCGGCCAGGCCTGGGTTGGCTGGATCGGAAACTGATAGAGTTTTGGGATGATAATCCGGCATGCGACCTGGACTGGTTTCATGAGCTGCTTGAAAAATTAATTCCCATGAAAAAGTGGTGGTTGTCGCAGATGTGTCTGAATATTGCAGACAACCCAGAAACCGTCAAACTGATGCGGGCTTCCGGATGCAAAGGCATCTTTGTCGGTATTGAATCTGTTTCGGAAGCCACGCTCAAATCCCAGAAAAAGGAAACCATCAATAGCATCGACAATTATACCCGTCAGGCCGAAACGCTTTTGAAAAACAGAATTAACATTATCGGGGCTATGATGTATGGATTCGACCAGGATACCGAGGAGAGCCTGTTTGTTCAGACACCTGAAATATTGGAAAAAATAGGCATTACCCTCTTGCAGTCACACGTGGTCACGCCCTATCCGCATTCAGATTACTATCGATTGCTTGACAAGGAAAATCGCTTAATAACCAAGGAAACCAAATACTACAATGGTTATACCATTGTACACAAACCTAAGCACATTCATCCCGCAGTACTTCAAAAGGAATTTATTAAAAGCCGAAAGAAATTTTATTCGCTCCCATCCATCCTGAAGCGAATGTTGAAGCATCACTGGTCCAAAATACCGGAGTTTCTTTTTTGGAATGCCATGTTCTATAAGCCCAATTATGAATCAATTCAGGGTGTGGACATCAGACAATGGCTGAAAAAGTTGGAAGGAGCATGAACTTTGTCGGGCTAAAGACCTTTTATTCGTCTGAAATATTTACGGTAATTTGAATTGTCTGTTTTAAGGCGGGCTGAAAGGTGTGATAACGAACGGTCAATGGTTACCTGGTACATGTTCAGGTCGATACCCCAACGACATTTAAAATGGGGTCGCATATAACGGTCGACTCCATCCAGTTCATTGGCAAGTCGATGTCGCATAAAATCGTTGAACTGCGGTGCCTCTTTGATGAGACCGAGTTCGTTTTCATGACTTTTGATGCCTGCTTTCTGAAACTCCTGAAGGAGCAAGGGAAGTTTTTCAATGTAAATTCTATCGGCTGTCTGGGCCAGCAGGTCTGAAGCAGCGATCATTTGACCCATCCGCTTGTCGGTATCGGTGGCAAAACAGTGCTGATTAAAGGGATAGTCAAGGTCGGTGCAGAGAATCACGGTTTCGCATCTGCTGATAAAATCTGCCGTAGAGCCCACGCCTGAGAGATGTTTTTGCATGAATGTAATACTTCGCTGTACGTGCACAGGCAAAAGCTCGGCTCCAGACCCGTAGTTTTCCGAATCTTTTTGAATATAACCGGTATCATGCATGAGTGCGGCAACCAGTCCTAGGTTGACATCGATCGGGTTCAGGGCGAATCCCTGTGTTTGAGCGCCGTGGATGAGCCGTGCCATGGCAAGAAAGACATCTGTGGTATGTTTAAGGTTGTGGTAAGGTGTGTCGCAGGCTTTAAATCCGCAATACTTGCCGGAAAACAAGGAAAAAACGTCTTCAAAGACAGCGGACAGAAGTGTAAAATCACCCTTGCTGAACATGTCTTGAAAAATGGTCTTAACTTCTTCCAGAACCTTATAGGGGTCGGTTGTGTTCACAAGGAGGGATAACTGTGGAGAAGAAAGCTTGTCTTTATTGTGGTCTGATAGCATCATGTGCCTTATACTAGAAATAAGCGTTTAAAGCAATTCTATCCATCATATTACTCTGGCGGATAAATACATGCAGGTTTTTTTTCCCGCGTGCCTGCCCCTTCGCAGGAAGGGGGCGGGGCACGAAGTGAAGCTTTAGCGCTATCCAGAAAGACACTGGATGCCGGATATCAAGCCTGTCCTCGGCTCGATCGGGGATCCGGCATGACGGAGTTGGATATTTAGTCGCCTGGTTAATAAGAGGAGATTTAGATGTGAAGGAAGATTATCAGAAGAAAAACGAAACCACAGAATCTGAGCTCAGTAAAAGAATGTTTCATTTAAAAACGCTGTGCGATGTCAGCCGCGTGCTCCTTGATCAGGGAAATATTGACGGCAGCCTGCGAAATTTTCTCTTAATGATGTTGGGTAGTTTTGGTGTTATCGAAGGGTTTACGTTCATCGACGAAGAGAAAGCTTTAATTCCTGATAAATTGATTACCATCGGAATCGATGAAGAGACACGCCCGCTTATAGAAAAGGGTTGTCATAAACTACTCACCTCCTATGATTACATCCCAACTATGGAACATATAAACGGAAAGCAACGGTTGTCGCTTTTCCCTCCGTTTATTGCCCATGTATCGATTTTTAATATAGCATATAATTGCAACGGTATTATGGGGTTAGGTGCCAAGATTGTAGATGACTCCTACACTGCTGACGACACGGAACTGCTGGAAACACTGTTAATTAATCTGGCTGTTACGTTGAAAAATGTCCGCTCTACCCTGGCCTTGAAATCGGCTTTTCGAGAGGTCAACAGCCTGAACCAGGCAAAAACCAAGGTCATTAACCATCTTTCGCATGAATTGAAAACACCTATTTCTCTTCTGACAACGGCTCTTTCCCTTTTGCGAAAGCCTCTTTTGACGTTACCTGAGAAGAAATGGGTTCGGACATATGAAAGAGCACAGCGAAGTTTAAAGCGATTGTCGAGCATCCAGGGAGAAGTAGAGGACATTATGCGGAACAAGGCATTTCTACACCATCGTGTTGTTACGGGGCTGCTGAATGAATGTTCCGATATTTTAGAGAGTTTAGCCGCAGAGCAGGTTGGCGAAAGCTCTGTTGTTGAAAAGATACAAAACCGGATTAATGAAATGTATCATCCGGAGGGACAGGTTGCGGAGGTATTCAACCTTGGGGATTACTTGAAAGATACCATGCAGCAGATAAAATCAAAGATTCAGCACCGGAACATTGACCTTCGTGTTGACGTGGAGACATCACAAAGCGTTTCCATTCCGGAAAGGATTCTTTCCAAAATCGTGATTGGGCTGGTAAAGAATGCCATAGAGAACACACCTGACGAAGGCAGGGTCGATATTTCGGTAAAGGATATCAATAAAGGTGTCAACCTGAGTGTTCATGATTTTGGAACCGGTATTGCGGGCAGGCATCGCAAGCTCATATTCAGCGGATTTTATCCAACCCAGGCCACAGATGCGTATTCCACGAAGAACCCATTTGATTTCAATGCCGGTGGGAGGGGAGCTGATCTGATGCGTATCAAAATCTTTTCTGAACGCTATCATTTCAAAGTGGATATGGCATCTAAGAGATGCAGGCATCTCCCAACATCCAGCGATACGTGCCCCGGGGTAATTTCAGCGTGTGAATTTTGCAGAAATCCGACGGACTGCCACGGGTCCGGCGAAACGGTTTTCAACGTTGTTTTCCCTGCCGACACTTAGTCAGTGCCCATCCAGAAATAGGGATTTTCGCGTTCTGCCAAGGCAAGCGTCGGATTTAACCCGGAGGAATAGCGTGCTATTTTGAGGAGTTAAATCATGGCGCCCAA
>JAOZSO010000345.1:0-4268 GCA_029939655.1 Desulfobacterales bacterium | reverse complement strand
AAGATATTTGTATCTATGGCTTTCATTTGAATTTATCCTTCATTCGATTTCTGATTGCCTGGTTCATAGCCTCAACAGATACAGCTTTTCTACCTGGCTTTTGTAATTTACAGAAAGTGTCATCCACCTTTTTAGAGACCGGTCTGATTATGGCCTCTCTTTTTTCTGTAACAACGATTTCAATCTTATCGCCGGTATTTAATTTCAGAAAATCTCTTATTACTTTTGGAATTGTGACCTGTCCTTTTGTGGTAAGCGTCGCTAATGCCATAATACCCCCCTTACTATATATGCTATCTTACTTTAAGGTAAGGAATTGATGGCGAAATGTCAAGAAATTGTTTTGCTTGAATGTCAGATGCGCTTTGTCTGGCTAAAGGTTGGAGCAAGGACGGATTTCCATTTTGCCCGTTAGAAAACTTTTTACCTCGGAAATGGGAACTTCCCTTCGATGAAAAATACCTGCCGCCAAGGCTGATTCCACATCTGTTTCCTCGAACACCTCCTGGAAATGTTCGACGCATCCGGCACCGCTCGATGCAATGACCGGAATGGTTACGGCATGCTTTACCGCATTGATCAACTCGACATCAAAGCCGATATTGGTACCATCCCTGTCAATACAGTTGAGCAGTATTTCGCCAGCCCCCAGCGTTTCACACACCCTGGCCAGAGTCACGGCATCCAGGTCCCGGCCTTCTCTTCCGCCTTTAACGGTGCATTGAAACCAGCAGAAAGTCTCACCTTCCGGACCAGGGATTCGGGTTTCGACCACAGGATGGCGCACAGCATCGGGCGTATGAACATACACACGCCTCGGGTCGATGGAAATGACCACCGCCTGGTTGCCATATACCTTTGAAATCTGCTCTATGGAACTTTCACCCGTCTTTTTGCCTGTTTCCAGATAGGCCTCGGCAATGGTCACGGCATCACTTCCAATGGATATTTTATCGGCGCCTGACCTGAAATACTCTTCGGCAACTTCCAGCGGCGAAGATTGCCGGCCGTCTTTATCCGTATAGTCCCGGATACCGCCTCCGATGGTCAACGGCACAAAAACCGTTTTGGAGGTCTGTTTCAACACATGGAGCATGGGCATATCTTCAAGAGGGAAATCCCGAAACCCTGTAATGTTTAAAAACGTGATTTCGTCGGCGCCTTCATTGTAATAGCGCTGGGCCAGTTCCACCGGCTTGCCGAGATTTCTGACGGCACCCTCTTCGCGTACGTCATACCGGTCTCCCTTGGTCACCACCAGATCGCCCCGGTCATTGGATCGAACATCCAGGCAGGCGATAATCCGCTTGGCAAGTTTTGTCTCCCCCGGCCGGATGACCGGCGATACCGGTTCTCTGTCTTTTTGAATGAAATTTTCTAAGAGTGCAAG
Source organism: Desulfobacterales bacterium (assembly GCA_029939655.1). GTDB lineage: Bacteria > Desulfobacterota > Desulfobacteria > Desulfobacterales > B30-G6 > B30-G6. The sequence continues at coordinate 2,878 of JAOZSO010000345.1, read as the reverse complement.
TCCCGTAGAACCGCTCTTTTCCGGATGGAACTGGGTGGCAAGAATGTTGCCCGTCTGGATACCACTGACAAATTCGATACCATAGTCAGTGGTTGTCATGACAACCGATGCATCGGTGGGATCGACGTAGTAGGAATGAACAAAATAAAACTTTTCATCACCGCTTAAATCGTTGAACAGGATGGACGGCTGTTTCACCTTTATACCGTTCCATCCGATATGAGGGATGGATCGTTTCACACGAAATCGACGGGCACATCCTTTGAGAATACCGAGCCCTTTTAAATCGGGAGCCTCCTCGCTCTCTTCAAACAGAGCATGAAGGCCCAGGCATATACCCAAAAAGGGTCGGTTGCTTTGCAGGTAGGTTTTCAGAGGATCCATATATTGTTTCTGATTCAATATATGGATCATGTTTCCGAAATTGCCCACACCGGGGAACACGAGCTTCTCGGCCGCGAGAATCTCCTGGCCGTTTTTAGCAACCCGGACGGTTTCGCCCAGTTTTTCTATGGCGTTGATAACGCTTCGGACATTACCAGCGCCATAATCAAGAAGAGTAATCATCGTTTTAATGCAAGAAAACGATTAAGCAAGAAGCGCTTTTGCGTTTTCAGAGGCAGATGCAGCGTTAGCGCCATAGGCATCCGCACCGATTTTTTCGATAAAGTCCTGGGTTACAGGCGCGCCACCAGCCATAATTTTCACCTGGTCGCGGATCCCGGCTTCCTTGAGTGCCGTGATGGTTTCCTCCATCTTGGGCATGGTGGTGGTCAACAGTGCCGACATGCCAAGGATATTGGGATTGTGTTCTTTGACGGCATCGACAAACCCCTGGGGCTTGATATTTACACCCAGATCGATGACCTTGAATCCGGCACCCTGGAGCATCATAGCTACCAAGTTTTTCCCAATATCATGAAGGTCTCCCTCAACCGTTCCGATAATGACAGTACCTGCCCCGGCAGCATCGGCATCTGACAGAAGGGGCTTGAGGATGTCCATGGCAGCATGCATGGTTCTGGCGCAGAGCAATACTTCCGGAATAAACATGTCACCGGCCTTGAAACGTTTTCCCACAACTTCCATGCCTGCCAACAATCCATTGTCTAGAACATCCTTCGGATCAGCTCCCTTGTCCAAGGCTTCCTGGGTCAGTTTCTTGACTTCGGCTTCATTTCCTGTAATCAACTCTTGGGCCATCTTCTCATACAGATCGTTCATGATTAGATTTCTCCTTTATGGGTTTGTCGAACCTTTTTATTTTTACTAGAAGCCTCTATAAAATAGCTTTTTCTAAAACTCAATCACTAAACCAGTTTAAAATCACTTTTCCTGATTGCCTCCAGTTACAAAATCACACCCAAATCTCTGCCCACTTTTGCAAAGGCTGCAATGGCCTTGTCCAGATGGTGCTTCTCATGAGCGGCTGACATCTGTGTCCGAATGCGGGCGCTGCCCTCTGGGACAACCGGATAGCTGAAGCTGGTGACATAGATACCTTCTTCCAGCATTCGTCCGGCCATTTCCGATGCGAGCTTGGCATCGCCAAGCATGACCGGAATGATGGGATGCTCTCCCGGCACCAGGTCAAAACCCAGGTTTTCCATTTCTGTCCTGAAGTACTGATTGTTTTTTATCAGGTTTGTGCGAAGCTCATCACTTTCCTCCAGCAAGTCCAGCACTTTTAACGAAGCCGCTGCAATCATAGGTGCCAGGGTGTTGGAAAACAGGTAAGGTCGCGATCGCTGACGTAGCCAGGTAACAAGCTCCTTTCTCCCGCTGGTATATCCCCCGGAAGCACCCCCCAAGGCCTTTCCCAGGGTGCCGGTCAGGATGTCGATTCGACCTTCGACATCGCATGCTTCCGGTGTGCCACGGCCATTTTTGCCGATAAAGCCCACCGCATGAGAATCATCCACCATGACCAGCGCACCGTATCGGTCCGCAAGATTACAAACACCCTTTAAATTTGCAATAATGCCGTCCATGGAAAAAACACCATCGGTGGCAATCAGTTTGAAGCGGGCACCGGCGGTATCTGCTTCCCGAAGTTTGGTTTCAAGATCCGCCATGTCGTTGTTCTTATATCGGAAACGCCTGGCTTTACATAACCGGATACCATCGATGATGGATGCATGATTCAATTCATCGGAAATAACCACATCCTCAACACCAAGAATTGTTTCAAATAGACCACCATTGGCATCAAAACAAGAGGAGTAAAGAATAGTGTCCGCAGTTCCAAGAAATCGACTCAAGCGGGCCTCCAGCTCGTTGTGGAGCGACTGTGTGCCACAGATAAACCGCACGGAAGCCATGCCAAACCCGTATCGTCCTGCACCGTCCTGCGCCGCCTTGACCAACTCGGGATGGTTGGCGAGGCCGAGATAGTTGTTGGCACAGAGGTTGATATATTTTTTCCCATCTTCGATGGTAATTTCCACCTGCTGGGGTGAGGTGATTCCGTATTCGGCCTTGTAGAGACCGCTTTCCTGCAGCGCATTCGTTTCGCTGTCCAGGTATTTTAAAAAGTTTTCGCTACGATGAGATCCGAGAGCCATCATGCACCTCCTTTTGGAAAACCATCATCCACAAAATATCTATGTGATCATCGGGTGTTGCCGCAAATCCTTCTCGTTATCGCTGTGAATCAATGTATTGTTCTAGTGCTATAGTGGTTGACGTATCGATCTCCGGCTTTTGATATGCTTCAACCCGATCTTTGATACACTGAGAAGCCCTGGCAACCATCTCTCGGTTTTCCATTTGTCGCCAGTTGTCATACTCGGTTCGAATATTGAGCTTGGGCAGGAAAAATTCGCTTCGACACCGCTGCAGGGTGTGGTCTTCAGTTAGATAGCTTCCGGATACAGCC
>JAOZSO010000030.1:11824-15805 GCA_029939655.1 Desulfobacterales bacterium | reverse complement strand
ACCCTATCATGCCGACACCTGCATCACAGCAGGCGCTTGTTGGATTGCGAGATCTCTGGTGGGACCGGTCTTTCAAAGGCGTCTGGCTTATTTTTTTGTTTGGCTATTTTCATTTTTATGTTGCGGCACTGCTCGTCGTCGGCATGAAGACCAACAAGAGCAAGATGATTACCATCGGTTCACTGTATGGCATAGCGATTGTTGCCAATGGAGTGGCTATGGGGCTACTTGGCTGGAGATACTAAGTTATAAGCCGTAATTTGTTCTGTTCTCATTCCGGGGCTTGCTGCGCTTTGTCCATTTCGTCTTTTGAAAGCCAGCCGCCGCCTAGCGCCTTGTAGAGCTTGACAAAGGCATTGTGGTACTGCTGCTCCAGTTCGGAAAGTTCCAGGCCTACGGCGAAAAGGGTTCGCTCGGTGTCCAGAACTTCAAGATAGCTGGTGGCACCTTTGTCATAGCGAAGCTTGGACAACCTGTTGGCGTTCTTGGCTGCCGCGTTCTTTCTCCCCACGGAAGCGAGCTGAATTTTCAAAGTCTCAATTTCGGTAAGTGCATCCGCCACTTCGCGGTAGGCCTGCAGCACGATCTTTTCATAATTGAGAAGCGCCTGCCGTGTTCGCTCTTCCTCGATGTTGACCCTGCGAATATTTTTATTCCAGTTAAAAATCGGACCCGTCAGCCCGGCGCCGATAGACCAGATTTCCCCGGTGTCGATTACACTGCCCAATTCGGCACTGGCCACACCCCAAAGGCCCGTCAGTGAAATCGCGGGGAAGCGCATGGCCTCAGCAACACCGATTTTAGCCGTCTGGGCCTCAAGGAGAAGAAGGGCCTCGGCAACATCGGGGCGTCGCTCCAGAATCGTCGAAGACAGACCGATGGGTATCGCGGGGGGAACCGGTTGCAGGCGTAGGGCTTCGCCTGTTTTTATGGCTTCCGGATACTGCCCCAGAAGAATACTCATGAGGTTTTCAGCCTTGGCAATAAGCCGCTTGTACAACGGAATAGCGGCGACTGCGATTTCTTTCTGTATCTGTGCCTGGTTGACATCGATTTCCGGAATGATGCCCCGGTCAAAACGTTTTTGAATGATGTCCAGGCTATTCTGCCTCGAAACGAACGTATGCCTGGAAAGTTCCAGCCGCTGCCGAAAATCCAGCAGCAGGTGATATGTGCTGACAACTTCGGATATCAGGCTTATCTGGATTGTCCGCAGGGAGGACTCGGAAGCCAGCAGAACTGCACGAGCCGACTCATTTGAACGGCGGTATTTACCCCAGAAATCAAGCTCCCAACTCAGCACCGGAGCGATGTAAGCGGATTTATCGGTGGTGTCCGATCGGCCCCGACCGTTAAAATTCCCTTTCTGGGCACTCCCCTCGATATTCAGCATGGGGTAGAGGTCGGCTTTGGTAAATCCCAGTGTCGCCCGTGCCTCTTCAATGCGGCTCACCGCGATTTTGACATCCAGATTGTTCTGAAGTGCCGTTCGGACCAGCGAAGCCAGAATGGGATCACTGAAAAGCTCCCACCACTTCAGATTTACCTCGTCTTCAACTTCGGCCACGGTCTCTGCAAAACGAAAGGTCTCCGGTGCTGTAAGATCCGGTTTTTGAAAATCCGGACCCATCATACAACCCGACAACAGCACAGTCGTAAATATTAATAGTACTACTCTCAACATAATAAATATCCTACACTCACAAGGGTTCAAGGAATCAAGTGAAAAACACTGCTGTGCCTTCACTTGGCCCCTTGGCCACTTGAATCCTGGAATCCTTCCCTTTTCTTTTCATATCGTCCGAGTTTGCCGACGAAGACGTACAGCATGGGGTAGAAAAAAAGTCCCAACAGCGTGGCCAGGGTCATACCGCCCAGAAGCGCCATACCCATCACCACCCTTGCTTCTGCACCGGCACCCGAGGCTATCACCAGGGGTGTGATCCCCAGAATGAATGAAAACGCGGTCATCAAGATGGGTCTGAACCGCAGCCTGGCCGACTTGACGGCTGCATCGAAAAGGGATAGCCCTTTATCAAACTCCAGCTTGGCAAACTCGATGATAAGGATCGCGTTTTTGGCTGCCATGGCGATCAGCATGACCAGCGCAATCTGGGCAAATACGTTCAATTCGTAGCTCGGGCTGTACTTTCGTGCTATCAAAAGCGCCAAAAAGGCGCCCAGTATGGCAAACGGGGTGCCCAGCAGAATGCTGAACGGCAGGGACCAGCTTTCGTACTGTGCCGCCAGAATGAGAAAAACGAAAACCAGGGAAAAGATAAACACAACGGCACCGGTGCCGGCAGCCTGTTTTTCCTGGTAGGACATGTTGCTCCATTCGTATCCCATGTCACTGGGCAATGTCGCGCCGGCCACCCGCTCCAAGGCTGTGATTGCCTGGTTTGACGAATAGCCCGGAGCCGGCCCGCCGGCCAGTTGGACAGATCGATTCAGGTTGAAACGATTGGTGTAGTCGGGGCCGGATATTTCCTGGATATTGACAAAAGCCGACAGGGGGACACTCTTACCCTGATTGTTTTTTATGTAAAAAAGATCGATCTGGTCCTCTTTCAGGCGGTACTCCGGCTCGGCCTGTACATAGGCCTTGTACAATCTTCCAAAACGATTGAAATCGTTCACGTAGGATCCGCCCAGAAAGGCCCCCACTGTCTGGTAGATGTCATTCAGGGAAATTCCTGCCTTTAGCACCTTGTCGCGGTTGATCTCCATGTAACGCTGGGGTGTATTGGCCCTGAAAGTCGTAAAGATGGATCCGATTTCAGGCTGCTGAATGGCTTCCGCGATAAAGCTGGCGGCCTGCTTGGATATGTAGTCGGGTGAATTGCCGCCCCTGTCCTGAAGCATCATGGTGAAGCCCGAGCCGCTCCCCAGGCCCGGTATGGCCGGTGGTCCGAAGGCAAACACCTGGGCTTCGTTGACGCTGCCTCTGAACTCACGGTTCAGCTTGGCTGCCACCTGCAGGGCAGTCAGTTCTCTCTCATTCCAGTCTTTCAGCGATATGAACAGAAAACCGGAATTGGGGATCATGGCATTTGACAACAGGCTGTAACCCACTGCCGCCGTCACAAACGCGACCTCGTCGTGCTTGGCAATCATCTTTTCCAGTTTTTTGGTCACGGCGTCGGAACGCTGCAGGGAGGCGGCGTCCGGCAGCTGGATGTTGACGTACAGGTACCCCATATCCTCTTCGGGCATGAACCCGCCGGGTATGCGTTTACCTACGAATCCCATGGCCACGCTTATACCGATGACGATAATCAAACCGATGATGATCTTGCGCGCCAGCATGCGTGTGAAAACCATGTACACGTTGGTGGAAACATCAAACGTTTTATTGAACAGACGGAAAAACAGCCCCAGGGGTCCACGGTAGGGTTTCTGTTTTCGCAGCAAAAGGCCGCACAGTGCGGGGCTGAGTGTCAGCGCATTGATTGACGAGAATGCCACCGACACGGCCACGGTGATGGCAAACTGCTGATACAGCTTGCCGGTAATGCCCCCCATGACCGCCACCGGGATAAAGACGGCGATCAGTACCAGTGTGGTGGCGATGACCGGTGCGGTAACCTCCTCCATGGCCTTGACCGTGGCTTCCTTGGGACTCAAACCCTCCTCGATTTTAACCTGCACCGCCTCCACCACCACGATGGCGTCGTCCACGACAATGCCGATGGCCAACACCAGCCCCAAAAGAGAAAGCACGTTGATGGTGAATCCGATCAGGGGAAAAGCGATAAAGGCGCCCACCAGTGAAACCGGTATGGCAATGGTCGGTATTAACGCCGCGCGCCAGTCCTGGATAAATATGAACACAACGAAAATAACCAGGGCCAGAGCGATAAAAAGGGTTTCGATGATTTCATCAATACCGGCCGTTATCGCCAGAGTCGTGTCCATGGAAATTTCATGCCGGATGCCGTCTGGACAGTATGTAGGTTTCCTCCAAACTTATCCCAGGTT
>JAOZSO010000030.1:0-11814 GCA_029939655.1 Desulfobacterales bacterium | reverse complement strand
CGGATGCCGTCTGGAAACCGCCCGGACAGGTCGTCCATGGTGGTCTTGATTTTTTCGGCCAGTGCCACGGCGTTGGCGCCGGGGGCCTGGTACAGGGCGATCATGGCGCAGGGCTTGTCGTTCATGCGTGTAAACATGTTGTAGGATTCCACACCCAGTTCGACCCTGGCCACATGCTTGATCTTGACCTGGGAACCTTCTTCGGTCGTCCTGATGACGACCTCGCCGAACTCCTCTTCAGACCGCAGACGCTCCGGCAGCCTGACGGTATAGGTAAATTCGGTGCCCGGGGGCGCAGGTTCGGCACCCAGTTTGCCGCCCGGTACGATGACACTCTGTTCACGGATGGCGTTCATGATTTCCGGCACTGTAATCCCCAGCTGTGCCAAACGGTCCGGTTTGATCCACACACGCATGGAATAGTCGCTGGCGCCCATTACGTTTACCCTGCCGACACCCCTTATCCTGGCGAGGGTGTCCTTGATATTGATCAGGGCGTAGTTGCCCAGAAAGTTCTGGTCATAGCGGCCTTTTTCCGCTGTCAGGGCGATGATCATGAGAATGTTGGGCTGGGATTTTTCTGTTTTGACGCCCAGCCGCTTGACCTCTTCCGGCAACTTGGCCGAGGCCGCCGTCACCCTGTTCTGAGTAAACACCGTGTTCATGTCCGGATCGGTACCGACTTCAAATGACACCTGGATCAGCATGGTGCCGTCGTTGGCATTGGTCGATTTCATATAGATCATGTTTTCGACGCCGTTGATCTCCTGCTCCAGGGGGGTGGCCACCGACTGCTCCACACTGATGGCGTCGGCACCCGTGTAGGTGGCGCGCACTTCCACGACCGGAGGAGTGATGTCCGGGTATTGCTCGATGGGAAGCGTCTTGAGGGAGACGACCCCTACGATCACCATGAAAATGGCGATGACCATGGCCACAATCGGACGGTTGACAAAAAACTTACCCATATTAACTCCAACCATAGGCCATCGGGCACATCAGATGGCTTGAATAGATGCCGCTTTTATCCCTACGCTGATCAAAATATGTTTTCAAAATTATCACCGATGACTTATGATTGGAGTTAGAAATCAAGAATTTTGGTTTAATTATTGTTGGTCGATCTTGTGTGTCTGGGGGTTGACCACTACCCCATCCCTTGCCAGTTGAAGGCCTTCGTATACAACTTTTTCACCAGGCTTCAGCCCGTCGACAATCAGCCGGTACTCATCGATCGTCGGTCCGACGGTAATCTCACGGCTGTCGATCTTGTTGTCGTCACCCACGACCATGACGTTGAACAGGCCCTGGAGCTCGGTTATGCAACGTTGCGGAATCAAGATACCGTTTTCGACGACATAGAGTTTGGCTTTGACCTTGGCAAACAGTCCCGGACGCAGCAGTCCCTCGGGATTGGGAAACGAAGCCTGGATCAGCATGGCGCCGGTGGTGGGATCCACCTGACGGTCGACAAAGTCGAGGTTTCCCTTGTGTTCGTAAACCGTGCCGTCCGCCAGTATCAGTTCGAGATTCGCTCTTTTTCTTTTGTCCGTGCCCTTCTTCTCCTTTTCCTGCAGAAAACGGGACCATTTCAGGTACTGACTTTCCGTAATGAAAAACTGCACCAGAACGGAATCGATATTGGAGACCGTGTTCAGTATGACGGGATTGGGGTTTTTACCCACAAAATCTCCGACCTTGGCCTGTGTTCTGCCGATGATGCCATTGATTGGGGAATAGATCTTGGTGTAGCTGAGCTGGATGTTGGCGGCCCTGAGATTGGCCTCTGCGGCTTTCACCGAGGCAATCGAGGCATCGTAGCGTGCAACGGCCGCATCCAGGTCGCTTTTACTCACCGCATTTTCCTCGGCCAACGGCTTTATCCGCCTGAGCTCGCTGTCGGCATAGGCAAGGCCTGTCTTGGCTTCCGCGACCTTGCTTGTCTTGGCCGCCACGTTGGCATCAAACGGCTGGCTTTCCAGGGTGTAGAGCAGCTTGCCCTTCTTGAGTGCGGAACCCTCTTTGAAGTGAATCCCCTCCAGAAAGCCCTCCACTCTGGCCCGGATGGCAATATCTTTGAAACCATAAACCTGACCAACAAAATCCTGGTAAATGGGAACATCCTCTGCTTCCGTCTCGATTATGGTGACCTTTGGCGGCGGAGACGCTGTCTTTTTCTCTTCCGCGATTTTATCGCAGGCGAGAAAAAACAGGCACAATACACACAGGGCTTTTATCAATGAAACTTTCATGGCCGTCTCTCTGTTTCGTTATGGTGTTTGGCAGAAAATATTTCCGATTGGCATGGTAACTTAATTCATAAAGTTAACCATACAATACGCTATTTTACAATGGGTTTGCATTATCGGCAGGTATTCTTAATGAATGCGATGGAGGTTGATCAATAAGGCATAAGAATCAGGTTTTGAGTAATACTGGCAAAAAAGTATGCGCTGCATGGTTATCTGAACTGAAAAAAGGCACTAAATTAGATCAAAATTGGGGGGACAAATTGAGTTCTGAAACGGCTTACATCTTATTGCTTCTTCATCAGAATTGTAACAGTACCGGGTGTGTCATCGGTGGTCAAATCCCCGGTAAGGGGATCCATGCGGACCTGGGAAACACTGTCCGGAATGCCGAAGTAACGATAGGGTCGGTCTTTCAGAACCGCCGACATGAATGCTGTCCAAATGGGGAGGGCTGCTCTTGCACCGGTTTCGCCTTTTCCCAAAGACTCGGATGCATCCTGGCCGACCCATACACCTACCGTAATATCCGGTGAAAATCCGATAAAAAGCGCATCCCTGAAATCGTCTGTGGTACCGGTTTTCCCGGCAACGGGTCTCTGAAGCGTTTGTGCTTTCCGGCCGGTTCCTTCCCGGACAACCGCAACTAGCATGTCTGTTAGAACGGCTGCACCGCCCTCAGACATGACAACCCGTTTCTCAGGTTTGGGATGCCAGATTGTTCGCCCCCTTGAATCATCCACCGCCATGATACTGAAAGGTTTTACAGCACTGCCCTTGTTCGGAAATACCGAGTAGCTGCTGGTGAGCTCCAGAAGGGATACTTCTGATGTGCCCAGGGCCAGAGACAACTCCGGTGACAACACAGAGGAAATCCCCATGGTGTGTGCAAACTGAGCAACCGCTGACGGGCCAAGCATCTGGATCAGCCGTATCGCCGGAATATTCTTTGACTTGGCAAGAGCTTTCCGAAAAGTTATCTCACCGGAATAGGTCTTGGAAAAATTTTGGGGCTGCCAGGCTTCCTGAGAGGGGCTGTTTTTAAAAGAGACCGGCGCATCGAGTATCATCTGGTTCTGGGAAAATCCATTTTCCACAGCGAGGGCATAGATGATCGGTTTGAAAGCGGATCCCGGCTGTCTTTTTGCCATGGTGGCCCGGTTGTATGAACTCTCATAATAGTCTTTGCCCCCGACCATGGCGAGAATGGCACCAGAATCTACCTGAAGGGCAATCAGGGCGGCTTGAAGTGAGGTTACGGGTACATTGTGGCGTTTCATGCGGGATTCCAGGTCAGACAGGCCTTTCTGGACGGCATTTTCAGCTGCTGATTGCATTTCATGCGAGAGCGTCACGTAAACGTTTAGTCCGCCTTTGTAGAGTTGGGAGGGCCCCAGTGTTTTTTCGAGTTCTCTTTTGGCATATTCGACGAAGTAGGGCGACTTCGAGATTGTATTCTTGTTACCGGCTGATGCCACGGGCGTTTTCAGGGCAGTCTGATAGTCGTTTTCCTGGATAATGCCGGTGGCGAACATCTGTTTTAATACAATATTTCTCCTTCGCTCCGCCAACTCCCGATTCACCAGGGGAGAAAAACGGGATGGTGCTTTCGGCATGGCCGCGATCAGTGCACATTCCGGCAGGTTAAGGTGTTTTACCGATTTGCCGAAGAAAATTCCGGCTGCCGACTCAACACCATAAGCGCCGCTGCCAAGATAAATCTGATTGAGATAAAGCGCCAGTATTTCGTCTTTTGTGTATCTGCGTTCAATCTGGAATGCCAGTATGGCTTCCTTTATTTTTCTGGGGAGTGTTTTGCTGGAGGTCAAAAATAGGGTCTTGGCAAGTTGCTGTGTAATGGTGCTGGCACCTTCGACAAATTCACGTGCTTGAATATCCCTGATAACCGCCCGTAAGATGCCTTTGAGATCGATCCCGCTGTGCCGATAAAAGTTTCTATCTTCCGTGGCAACAAGACCTGCTTTCAGAAAATGGGGAATATCAGCCAACGAAACCGGTCTTCTTTTTTCCATGAATAGTTCGGACAGGATTAAACCGTCAGCGGAATGTATGCGCGTAACAGCTGAGGGAACATAAGATTTCAATTCCTGGATCTGGGGAAGGTCGTGGGTCAACCCAAAAAAGGCACCGGCCAGTACACCGCAGCTAATACCAAAAACCATCAGCAGCAACAGCGTAATATATTTCTTATTGGATTTCATTGAAGGTCGCTTGACTTATGATTCCCTTGTTATTAAATACAAAGTGTCAGGTTACTATAAACAGACCTGAAAAAAAAGGACATACCCATGACACACCACCATGAGCACCATGAGCACCATGACCATCATGACCATCCTCACGATGTGAAGAGTGATTTAACATTTGAGGAGAAATTGATCAAGTTGCTCGAGCATTGGCTGAAACATAACCAGGACCACGCTCATACTTACCGGGAATGGGCGGAACGGGCCAGGACGAACGATCTGTCCCAAGTGGGTGTCCTGATTGATGAAATCGGCGACATTACCCGGGGCATCGACGAAAAAATCAAAGAGGCTCTCAGCATTATTCACTAGGGTTTCAACCCGGCCAGTGGGTTCCTGCCATCGATGCCCACAGGCTGCTGCATACCCAGAAGATAGGCAACCATGGGGATCAAGTCCAGGGTAGATGTGGCGGATGCAATGGTATGGCGTTCGGGAATAATTGTTTTCAAACCAGGTCCCGCAATCCAAAACGATAAAACCGTGTCTTCCGGATAATAGCTTCCATGATGGCCGTACTTTGTAAAATCCACCTCAAAATAATACCCTTTTTTGTTGATGAGTTTGATATCAGGCGTTGTTTCCCGTGTGTACTGACGGGTGAGACCTTCCGAGATATAGTCTTTGAGTTCAAACTGATGTAACCCGGCTTTTAGTGGCAGGAGTGCTTTTAAAAACGAGCTGTCCGACCTGGGCCCGTTTTGGTAGGATTGCCGGTCAAATCCCCACCAGGCGTCGTTTTCGACAATCCCTTCATTTCTTTCACCGGGATATTGTCGGATGACCATTGCGTTGACACAATCTTGAATGGTGTCATCATCCATCAAAAGATCGATGGCCGGCTTGACATCCGTGAGCAGTCCAGGCGGGTGAAGCCAGTTTTCGGTGTGGCGGTTCTTGAGGTAAATCTCCTTGGTGCAGGCGCCCGGCATGACAACTGCCTCTGAACGATGATGGCTAATGGAGAGTCCCGGCAGATTAAATCCTGGTTTCAAACACGCTGCAACGACGGTATCCGCGATATGTTTTTCAATCTTGATGGATCCTTGCTGGGAAACCAGGAAGAAGATCGTGTTTTTATAAATCTTATTTGTTTTGAAAAAACGGATCAAACGGCCCATCTCAGGATCCAGAACCTTCTGTGCATATCGGCGCTGGATTTCATCTATGGAAGCGTTTTGGTCGGTTAATGATGCCTCGGGGAAATGGGACATGATATCTGTCCCCAGAAGCTGGATGACCGTGACATCTGGAATGATGCCTTTTTCCTTCAACAGTCCTGAAAGAGATTTGTGGTAGGCAAACAGATGTCCCGTCAGGGCGCCGCTGATGGTTTTATGGTCCATATACCAGGGATCCGGAAACCATTTTCTATTTTTAAAAGCGGCCACAGTAGAGGCATTGCCCCAGAAAAACAGTCCTGTCTTGATGGACCAGTCCGTCCCTTTGTCGATCATCAGCATGGCGCTCAGGGATGTTTTCCCGGCAGCGCCCACGTACTCGAAAAGGGTCTTCACGTTATTTTGGGTCAGAATGTGATTGATGCGCTGCTGGCCATAGGAGATCATGGTGCGTACCTTCGTGGATCTGCGGTCGAACCATATGGTGGACACCACACCGGTATTCTGAGGGTGCAGGCCTGTATACATGGACGTACAAGCGGGCACGGATGCGGCGGGTATGGTGGTAAAGACGTTGGAGAGATGGATATAGTTCTGTTTGCCCCCGGCGCCCCGGATGAGTTCCTTGAAGTGAGGCAAGGATGCCAGATTGTTCTGAATAATGTCTTTATTCAGTCCGTGGAATTCTATAATAACGATTTTTGGCGTCTCAAGACCGGCTGCAAATGTTCCACCAGCCTTTCCAGTGGCCTGGAAGATCAGAAACAGGATCAGAATGAGGAGAATCATCCGTTTTAAGTTCAACACAAGCGCCTCCAGGGTAACCCAATTAGTTGGGAGAAAGGGTCCAAGGGATCCAGGATTCCAGGATTCAAGAAACGAATTCATTGCACATACCATCAAATTGATGTCGGGTTCAATTTTTATTTCACAGGTTGTGTCCTCTGATTATTGACATCAATCCACTGGGGCATTAGTCTTGTTGTTACATATCTGCGAAATGGAAATAGTAGGTTTAAATAAAACATCATACAAGGTGAAAGAGACTTATAAATGCTGCTTAGTGACATGAAAGAAGGAGAAACGGCGAAAATCAAACGGATCGGGGGAAACGGTGCTCTTCGCCGAAGAATTCTTGAAATGGGCCTCCTCCAGAATTCAGAGATATATGTGGAAAAATACGCCCCCTTGAAAGACCCCATAGAATTGATCGTGAAAGGATACCATTTATCCCTGAGGGTCAATGAGGCTTCTCAGATTACGGTGGAGAAAATGGAATCGTCTGTTGAATGAACTCAAGGAGTTCGCTCCTATTGGAATAATGGACTGTAGAGTTTCCGAGACTTTAAATAAGGTGCCAACCATGCCTCAGAAATCAATTACCATCGCCCTTTCCGGAAACCCCAATGCCGGCAAAACCTCCATTTTCAACCATATTACGGGAACCCGTCAGAAAGTTGGAAACTGGCCGGGTGTAACGGTAGAAAAAAAAGAGGGAACCATCCGGAAGCATGGATATGAACTCAGAATTGTCGATCTTCCGGGTACATACAGCCTCACACCGTTTTCCATTGAAGAAATCATCGCCAGGGACTTTATTCTCGAAGAATCTCCGGATGTTGTTGTGGTCATTATCGATTCTTCAAATCTTGAAAGGAGTCTTTACCTTGCAACCCAGATTCGAGAGTTGGATTGCAAGGTGGTTTTTTGCCTCAACATGGCGGACGTTTCAAGATCACGGGGCATCAAAATCAATGCAGCAAAATTATCGGAACTTCTGGATGTGCCGGTTCTTTTTACGGTGGGCAATAAGAACGATGGCATCGATGAACTGCTCAAGGCTGCCATCGAATTGGCTGAATCCGACTGTGTGACCGCCCAGAAAAGAAGGGTCCGGTATCGGTCAGACATTGAAAAAGCGATCAAGGAGGTAGAATCGGTCCTGACGGCTGACCTTGGTTCGACACTCCCTTATAATACCAGGTGGACGTCCATCAAATTAATCGAAGATGACACCATCGTCAAAGAAAGGATCCAGCAGTTCGCGGGCAGCGAGGGCAAACGGGTATTTGAAGCGGTTCAATTACAGCGGGAAACCCTCATGGGCCTGTTTGATGAAGAGCCGGAAATTCTGACCACGGACGAACGTTATGGTTTTATTGCCGGGATTGTCAAGGAAGTGCATACCACAGCGGTTCAGCATCGTGTGGACATTTCCCGAAACATCGACCTGGTACTGACCAACAGGTTTGTGGGATTCCCCATCTTCATTCTGTTTATCTGGATCATGTTCCAGTCGACCTTCACCTTTGGCGGATACCCCATGGAGTGGATAAAGGCCGGTATCGGCGGTTTTTCCATGATTGTGGGCAGCGTCATTCCTGATTCCCTGATAAAGGACCTGCTCTTGGATGGGGTGATCGCCGGTGTGGGCAGTGTCATCATATTTTTGCCTAACATCCTGATTCTTTTCTTCTGTATCGCTCTTTTCGAAGATACCGGATACATGTCCAGGGCTGCTTTTCTGATGGATAAGATCATGCATCTCATCGGTCTGCACGGCAAATCCTTTATTCCCATGCTCATGGGATTCGGCTGTAACGTTCCGGCGATTATGGCTGCCCGAACACTGGAAAGTGAAAAGGACCGAATCCTGACCATCCTGATTACACCCTTTATGTCGTGTTCTGCAAAACTGCCCATCTATATCGTCCTGGCGGGCGCATTTTTCGGTCCGCGTGCCGGGAGCGTCATTTTTCTCATATACCTTTTGGGAATTGTCCTCTCCATAGTTACCGGAAGGCTGTTCCGCTCTGTGCTGCTAAAGGGTGCTGATGCGCCGTTTGTTATGGAACTCCCGCCCTATCGGGTGCCGATGCTCAAGAGCCTCATGATTCACATGTGGGATCGCAGCAAGATGTTTTTGAGAAAAATGGGAGGGATTATTCTTGTGGGGTCGGTGGTGGTCTGGTGTCTGACAGCATTCCCGCGGCAGATCTCTTTTACCATGGACTATGATGCAGAGATCGAAAGAATTGAGCAGGCTTATCAATCTTTTCAGCCGACCCCGGGCACGGAGTTGGCGGCAAAAATTCAAGGGAAAAAAAATCAGGAGATTCAGCAGTTGAAAATGGCCCAGGCTGCTGAAAGGGCGAAAAAATCTTATATGGGCCGTATCGGTACGACCATCGCACCTTTTTTTCAGCCCCTCGGTATCGACTGGAAAGGTGGGGTGGCTCTTCTGACCGGTTTTGTCGCCAAAGAGATCGTGGTCAGTACCCTCGGGGTTTTGTATGCCGCAGACGATGCCTCGGATCCCGATGCCCTTAAAAATGCTCTTTTGGCATCCAATTTTACACCCCTGTCGGCCTTTGCGATGATGGTCTTCGTGCTTCTTTATCTCCCTTGCCTTGCCACGGTTGCTGCAATTCGGCGAGAGACCCGTTCCATGGGTTGGATGTTCTTCAGCATCGTCTACACGACATCGGTGGCCTGGATCATGTCTTTTCTGGTTTACCAGGGTGGAAAACTGTTCGGCCTTGCTTAATAAATTTATGAAATAAATTTATTTTGACATCCAACGGCCCCTTTGTTAATATTCTCTATCTTGGAATATAAAACCACCTTTGTTAAACTTGATAGCAGTGCGATAAAGGAGGAATTGATATGTCCAGAAAATGGATATTACTGGGTGTGACGGTATGTTTTGTGTTTGCAGCAGCGCCCTCGGCTGCGTTTGAGTTGGGTGTCCGGGGATACTACTGGATGCCGGACCTGGATGGGGATATCAATTACGAATCCGAGGACACTCTCGATCTGGACGACGATCTCGGGATGGATTCGGAATCATACCCCATGGTTGAAATATTCGCCGGCTTTGGCGCCCACCACCTGACATTTACCTATTACAAGGCTGACTACAGTGGCAGTGAAAGGATAAACCAGGAGATTAAATTTGGTGGTAGTAAATTTGATGCCGGTACCAACGTGAAAAGCAAACTCGAATACAGGGTCATGGACTTCGCCTACCAGTGGGATGCCATCGATCTTGAAAATATTCTGGCCGGCACTTCTCTGGGACTCGTGGGAAAGGTGAAGTACCTCGATATCACCTCGGCCAAGGTGGAGGGGAGCGGTGAGAGTGAAGAGGTTGATATTTCCGGCCCGATCCCCATGGTTGGCGCCAACCTACACATCGGCATCCTGGCAGACATCATCGAAGCACGATTCCAGGTGACCGGTATCGGTTACAGCGGTAATAGTGTGGTGGAATTCCTGGGGGACATCTCCTACACTCCGTTTCCATTTGTAGGTATCCATGCCGGATACCGGAGCTTTGCCGTTGATGTGGATGTGGATGACCTGGAATCTAATTTTACCACGGCCGGGCCCTACGGAGCACTTACCATCAGCTTCTAGAAATGATTTCATGCCATCCCCTTGGGCTCAATATCTTCGTTGTGGTGAGCCGTTCAATCCTCAAAATACAACAGTATTTCTCCGGGTGAACATCTCGCCCCGTCTTGATCTTGAACTCAATTGAACGGCCTGAAACCACTTCTATCGCGGATATATACTGGAAGGTATGTCAATCATCTGCTCTTAAAAGCGACAACGTCGCGTCTCATAAATTCGTTTTACGAATTTATTTTTCGATACCTATTCTTGCCTGAACACCCTGGTCGTAATAATGCTTGACGGCCTTCATTTCCGTCACGAGGTCTGCTTTTTCCATCACCTCGGGCGCGGCACTTCTTCCTGTGATCACCAGTTCCACGTGATCGGGTCTTTGCTGGATAACATCCATGAGGTCTTTGACGGAA
The DNA here is from genome assembly GCA_029939655.1 of Desulfobacterales bacterium. Taxonomy (GTDB): domain Bacteria; phylum Desulfobacterota; class Desulfobacteria; order Desulfobacterales; family B30-G6; genus B30-G6. The sequence goes on along the minus strand of JAOZSO010000030.1, from coordinate 1,354 downwards.
AAAAGGCCGACCGCCGCTGCAATATTGGCTTCTTCCAGGATAACCATATCGTAGTCTCCTGAAGAGAGTTGTTGCCGTGCTTTATCAAGACCGTCTCGTGCGGCATCGATTTCCGCCTGGGTGGGTTGGCCTTTGACGAAGTGCCCAAGACCGAACTGCTCCAGAACAATGGCATCTGAAAATCGTTCCAGGGCTTTGATTTCGCTATAGTCTCCCTGCTTGAGGAACTGGGCAATGTAAACTTTCATACCAGCCCCTGCTGCACGCAGGGAAAGTCCCAGTGCGGCCGTTGTTTTGCCTTTCCCATTACCGGTGTAGACTTGGAGGTATCCTTTCATAGTGGTACCTTTCTGATAATGTCGTTGGGGGAAGCATCGCTTCCAAGAGTGATCTCGGCCCGGCTGCCGGGGTTGACGACATCCACTTCCTGGTTGTCGTCATTCACAATTTTCAGGATGTTATCTGTTCGGACAGGGCCCCTGGCGGAGATTATTTCGATTTTGTCATTCCTGCGCAGCTGGTTGCGCACATCAATCACCATCTGTCCGTTCCCGTTCGCTTTTAAAACTTTGGCCAGAAATAGCAGCCCGGCGCTGATGCGGCCATCGATATTGGAGGACACCTGCTCCGGGTCACCCAGATAGAACCCTGTGCAGTATTCCCGGTGACTGACCTTGGCGAGCTCTACGATCCATTCCGGTTGTACATGATAAGCTTCCGCATCGAGGGCATAGGCATCGAGGGCTTCGCGGTAGATCTTGACCACGGAGGAGAGATAGTTGATGCCCTTCATGCGGCCCTCTATTTTCAAAGATGAAATGCCGGTGGCAATCATTTCAGGGATATGTTCGATCATGCAGAGGTCCCTGGAATTGAAGATATAGGTTCCACTGGTATCTTCGGATAGTTCATAATACTGCCCCGGCCTTTTCGCTTCCACAACGGCGTATTGGAACCGGCAGGGATGGCAGCACATTCCACGATTGCTGTCACGTAGCGCCATGAAACTGCTCAGGAGACAGCGCCCGGAATAGGCCATGCACATGGCGCCGTGCACAAAGGCTTCGACCTCAAGACTGGTGCGTTCGGTGATGGTTTCAATTTCCGGCAGGGTTAATTCTCTGGCCACATTCACTCTTTTGACACCCTGTGATTCCCAGAACCGGGCGGCATTGTAATTGGTGGTGTTGGCCTGGGTGCTGAGGTGTATGGGTGTCTGTGGTACCCGCTCCCTGGCCATGGCAAGGATGCCGGGGTCTGAAATAATGATGGCATCCGGATTAATCTTCCCTATAGATGACAGAAATTCAGCGATGGCTTCCTGCTCGTGGTTGCGGGGGAAGGTGTTGCAGGC
>JAOZSO010000344.1:0-4316 GCA_029939655.1 Desulfobacterales bacterium | reverse complement strand
AATCCCAACGGGTTTCAAATTTTAAGAATTCAAATGAATCAAATCCTTTGAAATTCTATCTACATCCCATATTCTTAAAATTTGAAACGCTCACCTTATTCCTATAAATAGGTGGCTGTATGCAGCGATTTATAGACCATGATCTAAGGGCCTGGAAAAACAGTTCCAGGCGTAAACCATTAATTATAAGGGGCGCCAGGCAAGTCGGTAAAACGTTTTCTGTCAAACGATTTGCCGAAACCTGTTTTGAGAATTATGCCCTTGTCGATCTGGAAAAAAATCCTGATTGGCACGGGATATTTGAGGAAAACCTGAATGTTCAAAGAATCTGTTCGGATCTTGAGGTATTGTTGGGGAAAAAAATCACACCGGGCAAATCACTGCTTTTCATCGATGAAATCCAGTCATGTCCCCAGGCCATCATGGCGCTGCGCTATTTCCATGAAGATCTCCCTGAACTGCATGTCATTGCCGCGGGGTCATTGCTTGAATTTGCCATGAAGCATATTTCTTTCCCGGTCGGACGTATTCAATTCCTCTATCTGCGCCCATTGAGCTTTGCAGAATTTTTAGCCGCCAAAGGGAATGAAAGCGCCACGAAGATCATTCTTTCCAAGCCTCAGAAACTTTCACAACCCCTTCATGAGCATTTGTGTAAAGAACTTCACCAATACTTTTTCATCGGGGGCATGCCTGAAAGTGTCAAGGCATTTATTGTCTCCGGGTCTCTGCAGGAATCATTCGAAGTTCAAAAAGAGATCTGCGAAACATATCGCCTGGATTTCGCAAAATATCAACCCGGGACGGACTCACTTTACCTGAATTCCGTACTCACATCTGTATCCCAGCATGTTGGAAAACAGATTAAATACGCACGCCTGGGAGAAGGATTCTCGAATCCGGTCCTTAAAAAGTCCTTCCACCTTTTGCGCCTTGCTAACATCATTCACAAAGTTCCTGCGGCCGATCCTTCTGATTTACCCTTGGGCGCCACCGCCTCAGAAAAAATATTTAAATCCTTGATAGTGGATATCGGCCTAATGGGCTATCTTACCGGCATGTCAATGAAATTTGAATATCAAAAACAGAATCTGCTTGATATCTATCGCGGTTCCATGGCTGAGCAGTTTGTGGGTCAGGAAATGATTTTGTCGCAAGACGGTATCATTCACTACTGGTCCCGACAGGCTAAGAGCAGTACGGCGGAGGTAGATTTCCTAGCGGTAAAAAACGACAACATTTTCCCGATTGAAGTTAAAAGCGGTTCTTCAGGAAAATTGAAAAGCCTTCATCTTTGTCTTGAAAAATACAAGAATTGTCCTTCTGGAATTGTTTTTTCATCACGTCCCTATGCTGAGCTAACTGACCAGAAACTTCTCTTCATACCAATATATTATGCCTTTTCAGCAACCGGCGGAAAAGCAAAGATGGAGAACCAATGAACGTCCAACATCGAACATCCAACATCGAATTTTGAATGGGTAAAGATGAAGAAATGGGCGAATGACCTTTAAGAAAGACCGCTCGACTATTCGTCGGTATTTTTTTTCTTTTCATTCGATGTTGAACGTTCGATGTTCGACGTTCGACGTTCATCTTTTAAATGTTTTTATAAAGGAGTTCTATAATTTGAACATAAATACCATTCTAAAAAAAACCATGGATTCCGGTAAAGCTACCCTATCGGAACACGAATCCAAACAAATACTCCAAGGCTATGGTATCTCTGTTGTCCAGGAGACTGTCGCCGAAACTGTGGAAGATGCAGTGATCGCAGCCGATCAAATCGAATTCCCCATCGTTCTCAAGGGTCTGGGCACCAAACTGACCCACAAAACTGAATTGGATCTGGTCCATACGCATCTGAAAACCGCCACCGAAGTCCGCACTGCCGCCGGGATCATACAACGCAATGCCGGGGATGATCTGGAAGGATTCCTCGTCCAACCCCATATCGAGGGAAAGCGAGAGTGGATCGCAGGCCTTTCCTATGACGACCAGTTCGGCCCGGTCATCATGTTCGGTGCCGGTGGCATTCTCACCGAAGCTATCTCCGACGTGACCTTCCGCCTCGCACCTCTATCCCCTGAGGATGCCCGAGAGATGATAGATGAAATCAAATCATCTGTTTTGCTCGAAGACTTCCGGGGTGAGAAAAAGGTCGATAGATCACAAATTGTTCGCGTTCTTACCGGCTTATCGGACCTTGCTGCAGACCACCCGGAAGTATTCGAGGTGGATATCAACCCCCTCATTGCAACTCCCGCCGGAGATCTAATGGCCGTCGATGCGCTGGTGGTTGTGGGTACCAGACACGAAGCAACGGCCTCACCTCCCAGCGCCTTCCAACCTGAATCCCTGAGGCCCTTCTTTTATCCAAAATCCATCGCATTCATCGGTGCTTCCTCCACCATGGGCAAATGGGGCCATATGCTGGTGGCAAACACCAAAAGCGGCGGATATGCGGGAAAGATATATCTCGTAAATCCAAAAGGGGGAAAAATTGTGGGCGAGGAAGCTTATAAATCCCTTTCCGAAATTCATGACCCTGTTGACCTTGCCATCGTAACCATTCCGGCCGGACATGTGATAAATCTGATTCCGCAGCTACAGGCAAAAGGCATCCGGCACATGCTTCTGATAACATCCGGATTCTCCGAAACCGATAGTGACGGGAAAAAACGCGAACAAGAGCTGGTTGCATCGGCGCGACAGGCAGGAATCCAGATACTGGGCCCCAACACCATGGGAATCTGCAACCCCCATGTGGCCCTCAACTGCACCAGCCTGCCCGTACAACCGAGACCCGGCTCCACCGCTCTCGTATCCCAGTCCGGAAACATGGGCACCCAGTTCCTGGCCTTTGCCGAACATCAGGGAATCGGTATTCGCGCGTTCTGCGGATCGGGCAATGAAGCCATGACCACCATCGAAGACTTTCTGGAAGCTTTTGAATCGGATAAGCTGACAAAAACGGTTATGATCTATATTGAAAGTGTCAAAAATGGCCGACGATTCTACGAAACTGCCCGGCGCCTGGGTAAAATAAAGCCCATTATCCTGATGAAGGGCGGACAAAGCAAAGCCGGCATCAAAGCAGCAGCCAGCCATACCGGGGCTTTGAGCTCGGACACCAGGATTTTCAATTCGGTTTGCAGGCAGGCAGGCATTGTCAAAGTGGAACAGTCCATGGATCTGCTCGACCTGGCTGCGGCCTTCTCTTCTCTGCCGTTGCCCAAAGGTAACCGTGCCGGTATCGTAACCCTGGGAGGTGGTTGGGGCGTCGTCACCGCAGACCTGTGCAATGAATACCATATCGATGTTCCGGACCTCTCCCCTGGTCTCCTCGAACAGATCGACACGTTGCTGCCTCCCTACTGGAGCCGATCGAACCCCATCGATCTCGTGGGTGAACACGACGAAAACCTGCCGCTGACGATTATTGAAGAACTTTTAAAGTGGGACGGCTGTGATGCCGTGATCAATCTCGGTATCATGGGCCGGAAACACCTGGCCGGTCTTTATACCGACGCTGTCTTGAAATCAGATCCCATGTACGAACCCGCGTTTTTAAACAGCATCAAAGAGGCGCTGGAGACATTTGAAAAGAGATATGTCGATAAAATCGCCGGGCTCATGGAGATCTACCAGAAGCCCGTTATCGGCGTCTCCCTTTTGACGGATGCTATGGACCGTACCACTTATATGGTTGAAAACTGCCCCTTTAAAGGGGTATTCTACACAACCCCGGAACGGGCCGTTAAAACGCTGGCCAAAATGGTGGAGTATAGTAAGTACAAAAACAAAGGGTCCAAGGATTCAAGGGTTCCAGGGATCGAGGGTGGCTGAGAGCTATAAGCAGACAGCAGCCTCAAAGCATCCTCGCTTCCCAGCATACTAGGGTTTGAAGGGTAAAACACTGAACAGTAAGAATTAAAGAACAGGCTACCGGTTGAAGACTGTTAGGCTATTCGAAGTTTGCAGCCTAATAGCCTAACAGTCTAAATACCTAATAGTCTCCCATCAGGTGAAGCCTGGAGGATTATGTACAAGAAATATTTCAAAACATTCGACTTCGAAGTCGGTTATCTCATTAAAAGTCCCTGCAAAGACTGCAGACACTATTGCATCTTCCCTCGATGCATCGCTGAATGCACACTATTGGACAAAATACATGATGTGCTGTCGACGGTGGTTTCCAGCTCACGATGAATCTATAGGCAGTAGACTATTAGGCTGTTAGGCTGTTAGCGGTCTACGGCCTAACAGTCTACAGCCTAAAAAGCTACAGCCTTTTGTGTAACTTCGCTACCGCT
>JAOZSO010000343.1:0-4356 GCA_029939655.1 Desulfobacterales bacterium | reverse complement strand
ACCTTATGAAACGGGAGTAATTTGACTTAAAATTGCATTTCGTTATATAGTGAATAATTAAATTACACTCAGAAAAAGGGTATTTTTTGTGCGTGTTTTATTTGTCTCTACCTATCCGCCGATTGAATGCGGCATCGGCACATACACCAGCTTCCTGGCAGAAGCCATGGCGCGGACACCTACCGAGCTTCATATCGTCAGCCAGTATGGCGCTGAAGGCAGACATGTTTACCCGTCATACAGCCCCAACGATGAAGGTGTAGCCCGAAGGATTTTCAACGCAGCTGTCAAGGTTACTCCTGACATTGTTCATATTCAGCACGAATTCGGCCTGTATGGGGAACTGGACGGCATTGCCGTACTTGAATTGATTTATCGCATTAAATCTACGGCTACTCCGGTCATTGCAACTTTTCATACTGTTCAAAAGGAACCGGAATTTCGCAAAGAGCAAATTTTAAGGGTCATGTGCCGGGAATTGGATGGTATTATCGTACATGAAGAGGAACACGTTAATATTCTAAGATCGGTTTTTGATACGGATACGGCCAAGATATTCCTGATTGAGCACGGAGCGCGCGTGATGACCCCGGTTGCTGGTGCTAAGGAGAAGCTCAACCTCGAAAACAGAAAAGTTGTCCTGCTAACCGGCTATTTCCGCCCTACTAAGTGTTTTGACAAGATCGTGGATCTTTTTCCGCACATTGTCGAAAGAGTACCGGATGCATGGTTGGTGCTGGCCAGTAAACTCCGAATGCTGGAGCTCAGCATATATCGCAAGATGCTCATTGAAAAGATAAACGGCTCACCTGCCAGGGAACGGATTGAGGTATTCCGGGGTCAGTTTCCTCAAAAGACCTTTGATACCATCCTCAGCGCCTGTGATATCATAGTATTGCCCTATATTGCCGGAGCCCAAAGCGGCATAATGGCTCATGCCATGACCTTTGGCAAACCACTCGTCACATCAAATCTTGAGGCCTTTGTCGCTACCCTTGAAAAATCAGGAGCAGGATTTTATGCGGAAACTGATGACGAATATGTTGACAGGATTGTAACCCTGCTCACTGACGAAGAGGTTTACAACAGGTTTTCCAGGAATGCTGTAAACTATGTTAAAGAAAAAATCTCCTGGGATATTATAGCTGACAAGACAATTCAGGTTTATAAACAGTTTGAACGCAAGCCGGAATGCATAACGCGGCATGTGTTTGTTGGTGAATAGGAAGGGTATGTTTAAACGCTGTCAAAAAAATCCCATAATCCGCCCCGCCGATGTCAGACCCTCAGCAGAGGGATACCAAGTCATCGGGGCCTTCAATCCAGGCGCTACTCTTTTTAATGACGAATTCATACTGCTCCTGCGGGTGGCGGAAAGATGTATTCAGGAACAGGGGAAAATCCGGATACCGGTTTACAGGTTTTTTGAGGGCCGCGGTATCCCTGAAATCAAGGAATTTGATGCCCACGACCCTGATGTATTGCTCAAAGATACGCGCGGGGTTGTTTATAAGGGTAAGGATTACCTTTCCAGTATCAGCCATCTGCGGCTGGCAAGAAGTGTCGACGGAATCAACTTCACGGTTGATTCCACACCATTTATCTATCCCTGCTCCCCTATTGAAGCTTATGGTACCGAAGACGCGCGCATTGTCTGTATTGACGGTACGTTTTACATAAATTACACCATAGTATCGACTGACAGCTGGTGTACAGCTCTATCGTCCACTGATGATTTCAAAAAATTGAAAAAGTTCGGCATCATATTCCATCCTGAAAACAAAGATGTTGCAATATTTCCCGAAAAGATAAACAACAAATATATTTCTCTGCACCGTCCCAACAACAGTGGATTTGGCAAGGCATCGATCTGGTATGCAGAGTCACCGGACTTGCTGCACTGGGGCAACCACAAGTGCATTGCCAGACCGCGGGACACGGTCTATGAATCGATGAAGATCGGCTCCGGTAGTGCTCCGATAAAGACAGATGAAGGTTGGCTTTGCATCTACCACGCCAAGGGTGACAATTCACGTTACAGCCTTTTCGGAATGCTCCTGGACCTGGAACAGCCCTGGAAAGTGGTCAAGCGCAGTACAATGCCTCTGATTGAACCTGAACTTGAATACGAAACCACAGGGTTCTTTGGCAATGTCGTGTTTACCAACGGCATTATCATAAAAGACGGACAGCTTTTCATGTATTACGGGTCTTCTGACGAAACCACCTGCCTGGCTGTGTCTTCAGTAGAGCAGATACTTTGCAGCTTATAAAAAAGGAAACCCATGCCGCGAAAAAAACGACTCGACATCATTCACCGCTGGGAAGGAAATCCAGTTGTTAACTTGGAAGACCTTTCGTTCCGGGCCTTGGACATATGTAATGCAGGCGCGGTTAAGATAGTCGACACCTACCTGTTGCTGATAACTATCGAAAGCCTGAAGGGCCATAAAAGCTTGTATGTTGCCCGAAGCACGGATGGCCACTATTTTGAAGTAGATGATAAGCCTTTTATTAAACCTTCGGCAGATAAAGCATATAAAAAGTATGAAGAAATTGGCGTCATGGATGGTCGGATCACTCCCTTTGAAGATACCTATTATATTACATACATTGTTGAAAGCAATCATGGCTTTAGGATCGGGCTGGCCAAAACAGATGACTTCGAGGACGTCACACGTCTTGGTCTTATCTCCGCGGTGGATACCAAAGGAGGAACACTTTTTCCGGAAAAAATCAACGGCCGATACGCCAGATTTGAGCGCCCGTGGAGCGGTGGGCGTATATGGATCAGTTACTCAGACGATCTAATCTACTGGGGCGGTTTTGAGGCTTTATTGTCACCTAGACCCGGCCACTGGGACGCAAGCCGCGTGGGTGATGCCGTGCCGCCAATCAGGCTTAAAGACGGCAGGTGGTTGCTGATATATTACGGCATAAAAGATACATCAGCCGGCCCTCTTTTTAGGATTGGTGCCGTATTTCTCGACCCTGATAATCCGGCAAGGATCCTTGCCCGCACCAATGTTCCCATCCTGTCACCGCGCAAACATTACGAGCGAATCGGAGATGTCCCGAACCTTGTTTTTTCCTGCGGGGCAATTCTGGAAGATGAAAAGCTGCTACTGTATTATGGTGCTGCAGACAGCTGCATATGCCTGGGCTCAACCACCATTGATGAAATCGAACAAGAGTGTGTGAAAAGCAAAGGAGAATTCTGATGATTACGCGTCCCTCTGTTGGCCATGACATCCTCCAACGGTTTGAGGGCAATCCAATTATAACCCTGGAGGATATTCCGTTCAGGTGCAATACTGTTTTTAACGGTTCCGTGGTTAAAGACGGAAATCGATATTATCACCTCCTGAGAATCGAAGGCCAGCAAGGATATTCGGTATTTGCTCTGGCGATAAGCAAAGACGGATTGCATTTCACGGTTGAAGACAAACCGGTCATGGTGCCGGCCCGCAAAGGCCCTTTTGCCAGATACGAAGCCAGGGGCATCGAAGATCCTCGCATCACTGAACTCGAAGGAATTTATTATGTTATGTACACCGCATATTCAGAATACGGCACTCGTATTGCCTTGGCAAAAACAGAGGACTTCTACCATTACGAACGTATTGCACTTGTATCCGAACCGGGAAACAAAGACGGAATTCTCTTTCCAGAAAAGATAAAAGGTGAGTATGTACGCTTTGATCGGCCAATCGGTAAAAAAATAGGAAGTATGTGGGTATCATATTCAAAGAATTTGGTTGACTGGGGGAAATCCGAACTTATGATGACACCCCGGTCCGGCATGTGGGACAGCTTTCGAATCGGCGCATCGGTCGCACCGATTAGGACAAAACAAGGATGGCTTGAGATCTATCATGGCGTTAAGATGACAGCAGCCGGCCCCATCTATAGAATCGGTACTGTTCTTCTAGATCTTGAACAGCCATACAAGATTATAGCCAGGTGTGATGAGCCGATTCTGTCACCGCGCAAGGATTACGAAAGGATCGGTGACGTTGGCAATGTGGCTTTTGCATGTGGTGCTGTTGTGGAAAATTCCGGGGAGATTAAGGTGTATTATGGTGCCGCAGATACCTGTGTTTGTGTAGCAACATCAGATTTTAACGAACTTGTCGCAATCACACTTAATGGAAAAAGTAGTTAACTCTTAGATTATTTGAAAGATATTTTCATCTTTATAATGTTCTTACTGTTAACAGTTGTTGATTGAGCAACTTCAAATTGCCCGGTTTTTCGAAATACACAAATGAGCGTCATGGCGTGAATCCAGAATCTTTGATACCTGCTATGTATCTGAGAAATATTGAAAAAAAGCAGACCACAACATCTGGTAGT
>JAOZSO010000342.1:0-4385 GCA_029939655.1 Desulfobacterales bacterium | reverse complement strand
TCAACCAGGCTCTGACCTGGGACCCAAGCCGTTTTCGCCCCTATTTTATCGGGGCCACGTAAACGATCGGGTACAATGCCCTTATCTTTTTGCTTCTTATGCCAGAGGGGCCTTCTGGCCCGATTCATCATTTTGTCAGCACTGATGACGTGATCATTGCTCCAGTTCAGGAAACATTTGAAAAATAAAAGCTGCTGGCATTCGAGGGGGATGGCAGATTTTTTTTAAGCGATTGCGTAACTAGCGTTCGCTAATGGGCCTTACGTAACTCATGAATGAGCGTTGACATCTCGGAGGCCGACATCTCTTTAGTGGATTGATAGCCTTCGGCGACTTTTTCCTCCGCACGCTGTCGAAGTATTTGAAAAGAGGTGGCCTTTTCAAAACCGGAACCATTTTCGCCTTTCATTATCTACTCCTTTTCCTTCACATGTGTCATGGCAAGAAAGATACGGTCTTTCTCTATCCCTTGCTCGTGGGTTCTCCGGGCATACAGTCGTAAAGTTTTTCGTCCCATTCTCTGAAATCTGCAACGATGCCAACAGCAGAGTGACCTGCGCAAACATGATAGATAGCATCTCCATACAGGTTTCTTTTCACCCGCCTGTTTGCATAACGCTTCAGCTATCAAAACGCCTTTTATTAGAAATGAAGTCGCCGGTCCCCTTTCCGAGGAATAGGAGAAACTCCCTTGAAGGAGTTTTCCCTATACAAATTAAGGTTTCCACCCTATGGACAAACCGATGAATGTCGGTATTAATATTCATACCGATCTAAATCATAAAGCACGATAAACAACACCCATTCTGTGTGTGAAATGGAATCAAGGGAAAATAAAAAAACCGGCCCTACGCTTGATTTAACCCGCTTCATCAGAAGCATGCAACGCATAGAGGGTAATGATGATTGTTTTGCCAGAAACGATGGAATCTGTGACCACATTGAATGTGCGTGGCGGAAATGGTGTCTGGAGGAAGCCAAAAAGCCTCGGTAACAATAAAGACGGTAAACCTAATAAGTCTGTTGTCGGAATCAATCAAACAGTAACAGCGCCTTGAAAAAAAACCAGCCAATAAACAGGAGGTATCATGATTGCCTCTCCATGCAAAAATTATCCTGAACGAAATCAACCTAAGGAACGTTGCATTAAACGGCGAAGGGTGACGTTTTCATTAGAAGTGCCAAGTGCTGCGGAGGTTATCCTGGCCGGAGATTTCAACAATTGGAATTCCAAGAAGCATCCGATGAAAAATGATGGGAACGGCAATTGGAACAAAACAGTTATGTTGGAACCAGGAAAATATGAGTACAAGTTTTTGATTGACGGAAATTGGAAAGAAGATCCCGGAAATCAACAAACCTGTTCTAATCACTTTGGGACGTTAAACAGTGTTCTTGACTTAGACGCACGGTAAGCTATTCCATCATTTCTTTTGTTCAAGGAAGGCGATCACCTACCGTGGTAAAGGTGGTATTAATGCCGTCTTCCATGACAAAACATATGGGAACAGTGAACATGAGCGATCATTCAAGCGACCCCAGGGTCTTAATTATAGCGCCTGAAATTTTCTGCCTTCCAAAGGCTAAGGATAACCATTATCAATTTATAAACGCAAAGGCAGGTGGGCTCTCCGATGTTTCAACCGCTTTGATAATCGCTCTTAATAATCAGGGAGTCGATGTTCATATCGCGCTCCCCGATTACCGTCATATCTTCAACGGTCATTTGAGAACCGCTGTTGAAGAAAGTCTGCATTATTTTGGAAGCTGCGTACCGAATGACCGGATTCATCTGGCCCGTGACAAAGCTATTTTTCATCATAACCGAATATATTCGTGCGATGGAACTGATAAAATTAAATTTTCGATAGCCTTTCAACGAGAGGTCATGAACAATATTATCCCGATGGTTCAACCGGATCTGATTCACTGCAATGATTGGATTACCGGCTTGATCCCTGCTATGGCAAGACAATTGGGCATCCCCTGTCTTTTTACGTTTCACAATATCCACACTGAAAAAACAACCCTTGCAGAAATTGAAGATAGAGGCATTGACGCTGCTTTTTTTTGGCAAAACCTTTTTTATGACTATTTTCCATCCTCATATGAAAACAGCAGACAGTCAAACCCTGTTGATTTCCTCTCCAGTGGTGTTTTTGCAGCACATTTTGTGAACACCGTAAGTCCGACTTTCCTGATGGAAATGGTTGACGGACAGCATGGTTTTGTAAAAAGATCTTTTCAGCAAGAGGTATCAAATAAAATTAGGGACGGATGCGCTGTCGGAATTTTAAACACCCCGGACCCCTCTTATGATCCTTCCATCGATGAAGCTCTTGTCTGTACATATTCTGCTGCCAATCATCTATCGGGAAAAAAAACCAATAAACTTGCCCTTCAGAAAATCCTCAACCTAAAGCAGGACGTACAGGCACCCATTTTCTTTTGGCCTTCACGTTTAGACCCGATTCAAAAGGGTTGTCAGTTATTCGCGGAAATTCTTTATAAAATAGTCCACAATTACCGGGAACAGAAATTACAAATCGTATTCATTGCAGATGGCGAATTTCGACGCCATTTTAAAGACATTGTCGGGTTTCACAATTTGTCAGATCGTGTGGCCTTATGCTCTTTTAATGAGCGATTGGCTCGCCTTGCCTATGGCGCATCGGATTTCATTCTAATGCCTTCAAGTTTTGAACCATGCGGTCTTGTACAGATGATCGGTTCGATTTATGGGGCACTTCCGGTAGCTCACGATACCGGTGGCATACACGATACAGTCATCCATCTGGATACGGACGGAAATACTGGGAACGGTTTCCTATTCAAGACATTCGATTCAAATGGATTGTATTGGGCCATCGGTCAGGCCATGCAGTTTTACATGCTGCCTGTTCGAGTCAGGGAGCAACAAATCAGCCGTATAATGATGCAAAGCAATTCAAAATTCAGTTATGATGTAACGGCACAACGCTATGTAGATCTTTATGAAAAAATGTTGAAGCGTCCGCTCATTGGTCAAAAAGCCTATGCTCAAGATGGGAAAACCAAGAAACACAGAAAAAAAACACACTCTGAACAAAATCATCTCGATCCGATTCCCACTATGCCTTTTGCTGATTTTTTTAAACATTCTAATCTTGAAATTTATCAGAAGAAAGGAGGTTCTCATGGAACAGCCGGTCATCAATTATGAAACCCTGATTCGCATCCCCTTGGGAGTTCAGTTTGAATGATGTAAGTTTTATCCAAGCCGTTGCTCAGATGGTCGGCATGGCTATAGAACTGTGCCGGATTAACAAGGGACTCAAGGACAGCATCGACATTTTAAAAACAATGCGGGACCCAAGAGAATGGAAGGATAAGAGACGAACGCCGTACGAAGGTGTCCCCAAGAGCTTTCCTAAGGAAATAAGGCTTTAAAAGGAGGACAATGATGAAAGCAAGAAACTGCTGTAAAACCATGGAGGCGGAACTGACTGCATGGAAGGCCAATGTGTATGACATCGCCCGGAAAATGGAAAGCTTGTCAGGAGGAGAAAAGGTAAAAATTCTCCCCAACATCGAAGATTTGCATATTCTGATTGCTGAAATGGATGATCGCATCGATCAGATCCGGGACAACTGTACGCCCGAAACCGGTATCGACGATATCCGGACTGAAAAGGAGTTGTTCGACCAATCACTGGCGACGCTTCGCATAACTGCTGAGCAGGCCATGCGCGGGCTTGGCGCCGGTGATTTTGGGGGCTAAATCTTAGCAATTTTGCGGGAAAATCTTCGACCCGATTCGGGCAATGGTTTTCCCGCACCATTATCCAATAAACAGGTACAGATTACCCACCGATTCAATTTTTTTGATCATTTTCTGCCGTCATGATTCGATAGAATACCTCCAAATCTTTAAACCCTAACCCAAAGGAAGTAATCATGACACTGTTGAGAAAGAAAATGATCAGGGTATCCTCAATCACGCTGCGGCATCGTTGCGCACTGCCCTCATTTCGTTCCATGTTTTTATTTCTTGATAATCTTATATCTATCTTATATTATTCAAATCACCATCTAATCTCAACCAGTTGCAGTGTGCTGGAGCACAGGCCTTCGCCGGAATTGAACAGGGAGAAAATATGGCCGAAAAAGTGCTGCGTGAAAAGGGCTACAAAGGATCTTCCGTGGTGAAAGACGGCAAACTGGTCAGTATCCTTAAATATTGAGGCATAAATGAGCCAAATTCAGCATGCCATAGAAAAAAACTGTCATATCATATTTGACAGTATTGAGGAGGGCATATTTACGGTTGATTTGGATTGGTGCATTACTTCATTTAACAGGGCGGCGGAAAAAATTACAGGGATACAGAGGGAAAAGGCCATTGG
>JAOZSO010000341.1:0-4386 GCA_029939655.1 Desulfobacterales bacterium | reverse complement strand
TCGGAACGTTATTTTGACAAACGCTATAAATAGCATCATCATGCCGAATTTATAAGAATAGGTTCTTCTTGTCTATCCTAAGTTGAGCGATTGTCGAGGTTGCCGCAGCTACAAGGAAGATGCTGTTTCGCTATAGTGAACTATGCGGTATGGCATCTGACGCCGTAGATGCGGTAAGGTCGGCAATCGCTCATCTTAGGTCTATGTTTTGCGCGACAGCAGGACCTTCTCGATGAATGGGTCGATATCTCCATCCAGGACGGCGTTGACATTTCCGATGTCGAGATTCACCCGATGATCTTTGACCATCTGGTACGGATGCAGCACGTAAGACCGAATCTGGTTGCCCCATGCAATGTCATCCTTGTTTTGGTGAAGTTGTTGCTTTTTTTCTTCCTGCTTCTGCTTTTCAACCTGATAAAGGCGGGCCATCAGTACTTTCATGGCCATCTCCCTGTTCCGGTGCTGCGATTTTTCCTGCTGGCACTGGACGGCGATTCCTGTGGGCATGTGTGTGATACGGACAGCACTGCTGGTTTTATTGACGTGTTGCCCCCCGGCGCCGCTTGCACGGTAAACGTCAACTCTCAGGTCTTTGTCTTCGATGTCAATGGAAATGCTGCTGTCCAGTTCCGGGTAGACAAAGACGGATGCAAAGGATGTATGACGCTTACCGCTGGCATTGAAGGGCGAAATGCGGACCAGCCGATGCACACCGCTCTCGGAACGCATGTAACCAAAGGCAGATTCCCCCGCTGCTGTAAATGTGACGCCTTTGATCCCGGCCTCATCGCCTGGCTGGTAATCGATCACATTGAGTTTATAGCCTTTTCTCTCGACCCACCGTGAGTACATCCTGAAGAGCATTTCAGCCCAGTCCTGCGCTTCAGTGCCACCGGCACCCGCATTGATGGAAACAATGGCGTTTTTTTCATCGTCCTCACCATCCAGCATGAGTTTGAGGGAAAGAGCCCGGGCTCGGTCCTGGATATCGGCGATGGACCGGGTTACCTCGTCGACGGTATCCGCATCGGATTCTTCGATGGCGAGGTCCATCAGAATATCGCACTCTTCGAGATCTGATTTCAGTTCGGTGTAGATCGTTATTTTATCCGTGAGGGACGTGCGCTCTTTTAAGATAGCGGTTGCACCGTCAGGGTTATCCCAAAACCCTTTTCCTGCAAAAGTGGTTTCGATTTCTTTGAGACGTTTTTCTTTTCCTTCTATGTCAAAGATACTCTTTCAGGTTTTCCAGCTGCAGTTCAAGATTCTTAATGGCCTGTTTTAGCTCAAGTGACATAATTATTTCCTCCTAAATTTCTTTCTGATCGATTTGATTCGGTTTGTTTGTTCCCGCAGTATAATAACCATTGCGGCAATAATACAAGAAATGGCAAACATGTCTCCAAACCGGACATAGGGTGTCTGTCCGCTCATAAAGGGGATATCTTCTCCTATGATGGCATCTTCAAAAAGCGGTGTCTCTGAAACAACCCTTCCAATCGGATCGATAAATCCGCTGATGCCGGTGTTGGCGGATCTTACAAGCGCTCGTCGTGTTTCAACAGTTCTGAAAATCGCCATGGAAAAATGTTGATAAGGGGCACTCGTCTTGCCATACCAGGCATCGTTGGTGATGTTGATGAGCAGCTCGGCCCCGTTTTGTACGGCGACTCGGGACAGAAACGGAAAAATGAGCTCATAGCAGATCAGTGCCCCTATCTTATGCTTCCCCCAGTCGAGTGTGTCGCCAACGGACCCGGTGGAAAAATCTCCCACATGTTTGACCAATTTTCCCAGAAAAGGAAGCCATCGTTTCAAAGGAACATATTCACCAAAAGGAACGAGGTGTGCCTTGTCGTATTCATCGGCAATAATCCCATCGGAACGGACTAAAAATGCACGGTTGTAGTATTGAATCTGTTTCGCTTCTCTTTTATAGGCCGGGCTTCCAAGCAGGATATCTGTTTCGCCGGACTGAATTCCTTCGACAACCATTTTTGTCAGGGGACCGTGGTTGGCAAAATAGA
This sequence comes from Desulfobacterales bacterium, assembly GCA_029939655.1. Classification (GTDB taxonomy): domain Bacteria; phylum Desulfobacterota; class Desulfobacteria; order Desulfobacterales; family B30-G6; genus B30-G6. Next base: position 2,356 of record JAOZSO010000341.1, on the reverse strand, counting down.
ACGGCATGGATGTTTCCGGCCAGACAATGAGGTCCGGCCGATGGGACGGCTCTGTTTTCGACAGTTCGAGATACTTCTCTATGGTCGATATTTGATATGCCGGATCCCATTTTTTTGTCTGATCTATATTCCCCTGAACAATAGCGATCCTTTTATGCGGTGCCCGTGCTATCTTGTCTTCCATCGTGGGAATTCGCCACGCACCGTAGCACCAGACCGCCCCGATCATTCCGCCGACCATAAGGGAATAGGTTAATATCTGCTTGTTATCTGTTTTTTGCCCTTGCCAGTCTTGCTTGATAACATGCTGATACAGGAGGAACAGCAGCCCATTTGACATCAATATCAGGAAAGATATCCCGTAAACACCTACTATATCTGAAATCTGTATGATGTGCAACGCGTTATATTGCGTGTGACCTATGAGTTCCCAGGGGAATCCACCGAAAAGGAGAGACCGGATAAATTCGAGCGAAACCCATAGTGTCGGTACTGTAAAAAGCAGTGTGGTAATAGACCTGCCAATGCATGTGATTGCCATTGAAAAAAATCCGACATAGATTGCCAAATATGATGACAAGAGTAAAAGAATGCCCATGCAGATAAGCACCGGAAATGGGCCATAGGTGTTCAAGAAGGGAACAAACCAGTACAAAAGAGTCAGATAGTGGACAATTCCGGTTAGGAAACCGATTCGAAGGCCATCGAAAGCAGACAGGTTTCTCAAGGCAGCCAATAAGGGTACCAGTGCAAACCAGGCCACGGCACCTTTTCCGATCACGGGAAAAGAAGCCGTCAGCAACAGGCCGCTCAAGCAGGCGTATGCCACACGAGTGATACCGATGGGTTGTTTTAAGCGGGTCATGTCCTGTATGCCTATATAGCAGAAATCAAAAGGTGGCAATGGCATTTCTCCTATTGACCTCCCGAGTGCAATAAATTAAGATATATTTTTCGTTCAATTTCCTGCCCTATCGATAGCTTTGGCTGGACATACTGTATTGGGCATGTATTTCAACACCTCACGATTCTATTCTTTAAGGGGATTTCAGATGATGCGTTCAGAAGAAGAATTGGAAAGGTATGGTACCATTGGCCGCCTTGTTGAACTGATTCATAAAATGTCCGAAGACCGTTTGAGGGAACTTCTGAAACAGCTGGAAACAGAGATCCCGGAAAAAAGTATTGGTGAAAGTGAGCGGAAGCATGTCCGCGTAGACTGTTTCGTCAGTGTTGATTACACCGATTCGGAAAGGGTTTTTAAAGACTATATTGAAGACATCAGCACGAGTGGTGTTTTTATTAAAACCCGAGAAGCTTTCTCTGTTGGGGAAGAGATCGTTCTATCCATGTCGCTTTCCAGGGACGGGAGTGCATTTAAAATACCGGCCACTGTTGTCCGTGCTGCGCCGGATGGCATCGGCGTCAGATTTAAAACCACAAGTCAGGTGCAGGAAGCCATCATTGAATCATTGATAGAGAGCGTCAACACACAAAAAGACCTTGGAGCAGAAAAGTCATTCAATCCATCCTAATAAGAAGATGTCATTATGCCAAATAAAAAAAAATCCCAGGCAGATATAGACTGGGAGACCCGAACCTTGTGTTTGGATGAGAGTTGCATCGGTGTGATCGGTCCGGATGGCCAATGCAACGAATGTGGCAAACCGTACGAAGGCTTTGAATATAGAGCGACCGATACAGTGGAGACGGATGTTCCCGATGAGAGCGATCTTGAGGTCGAGAATTCGACTGAAGCCGTGTTTGATACGGATTGGGAGAACCGGACCTTGTGTGTCGATGAAAGCTGCATCGGTGTGATCGGTCCGGATGGCCGATGTAAAGAATGTGGGAAACCATACGAGAAAAACGGATAGACCACAATTTTTACTAACACCGCTGCTGAAAGGGGAGGTGTTTAAAATGCTCAGACTGGGATCAGAGCCGGAAAATATGAGGGAAATGGAACTGGACGATATTTTTATCTCAAGGCTTCAGCTTCTTATCATCATGACCAAGTCATATTTGAGCAAATATCCCCTTGGCAATTATCGTGAACACAGCATCCTGGAGAACGCTGAGTTTGTAAAAGTCGATGCTGTGGGGTTGGCAGAGGATATCGCGTTTTTTGGATGGGATGAAAACTCTCAAGATGGGTTAAAATTCGAGCCTGTTTTTTATCAGAGAGTTAAACTGCTGGCGATCATGGCTGAAGCTTTTGCCAAGGGGCATTCTCTTGAAGAGCATAAGCAGGAGGCGCTCGAGAAAAACCTAAATAAGATTTGTGAAACCATTACTTTTAGTAAAACCATCAGTGATATGCAGTTTCTAAAAGTTGCGTGAGGCTACCATTATA
>JAOZSO010000340.1:0-4395 GCA_029939655.1 Desulfobacterales bacterium | reverse complement strand
TCGATGTTCATTCGTTTTCCAGCATTAAAACATTTTAGCGCTTTACGACATTCTGTATTCTGACTTATCTGGTTCATATACTTGGTGAAAAAGCCCCTTATAGGGGCAACCCGGTGCCGGGCCCTTTGGACCCGAGTATCTACTAACATATAAATATCTCCACCGGTGTCTTCGATATCAGGCGGGCGCCTGTGTCCGTAACCAGAAAAACAGATTCAATGCCTGCTGAAAACTCATCTGCAAAAACAAATTTTGGTTCCAGAGCAAAGATCATACCGGGCAGCAAGAGGTCTTCTTTGGCTTGGGCAATGATGGGCGGTTCGATGAGTTCATAACCGATGCCATGCCCGATGAAGGAAACCTGGTGCCCGGGAATACCGAGATAGCTTTCTTTATACCCCAATGATCCGGCGATATCGAGGGCACGCGAGAAAATGTCGTGGGCACACATCCCAGGCTTGATTGTATTCAGCAGTTCCTGGTGGATTGCGATGGCGGCCTGTGCGGCCCCCAGGGCTTTGGTCGGCATTCGTCCGATGGCGAACATTCGGGTTTCGTCCATATGAAAACCATTCAAAACCGATGCGAAATCGACCATAATCGGTTCCTCGGCACTGATTTTTTTATTCCCCGCACCACATGGAAAGGCATATGAGCTTCCTTCGCCACTTGCAGGGGAATCCAGCACCCCGGTCATTCCACCGCTCCTGCCGCTCAATACATGCCAGGAATATCCTTCGGTTCGATAGTTGCGAACGCGCAATTTGCCGGCATGTCCTCGGTTTCTGGCAAAGTTTTCAAACAGGCCGGCAAACTCCATTTCAGAGAGACCGGGAGTCAGTACCCGGCGCATGTAGTCAAATGTCAGGGATGACATTTCAGCGGTGCGTTCCATCTGCTGAATATCCCAGGGCGACTTGGTTTTGCGCACATCCAGTATCGACGTCGAGGCATTCACAAATTTCTGGGAGGGAAATCCTTTTTGAAAAAGTTGAAACTCCGCGACCGGCATGACATCAAATTCGAGGCCCAGCGTTCGGGGGAGGGCACTATAATGGTCCATCAGACAACCAGGAATATCCCGGAAGGAGTCGATGGGGACGATTTGATTCAGGGGCGATTCTTTTCGTGCTCTGGGGAAATAGCGTTTGATGAACAGGACAGGCTCACCATCGCAGGGGACATACAAGGCGCCATCCTGTGCTGTTCCTGAAAAGTACAAAAGATCGACCCGTTGAACAATCAGAGCACCATCAATACCTTTTTTCTGAAACACTTTCTGGAGGTGTGACCATCGATGGTTTATTTCAGCGATGGGAATGGGTGTGACGTTGGGTGAATGGAGGGTGGTCATGAGATGCCCTATAGCGGGGTCTCTTTTTTCATGAACTTCAACCCGATCCCATCGGTGTTCACTCGCACGATTTCAGCCGGAACCTTTATAGATTCCTTTCCATCACTGAACGGGATGTCGAGGGTTACCAACTGCCCTAACCGGAATATCTCCCCGGTTTGTATGAAGACGCCGCCATTGCTGATATCCTTGCAAAGCGCGCTATACTGACGATCTTGTGTCGAAAAGGTAATGGTCCGGTCATACACCCGCCTGAAGTCATTTCTATCTCCCAGGCTCAGCTCGTTCACGGGAACCTTTCCCAGTTGTTCCAGAAGATCAAACCTTTCACCGTCCGTCATTTCCAAAATCCGTTTGATCAGCTGGAGGATAACGTTATTTTTTTCGGGAAAATCTTCATTGTTTTCCATAAAGAACTCCTTCGATAGATATGGGACGCTGGAAGTATCGATGGGTATGTTGGTTGATATTTTAAAAAAATACTATGAAATAATATTGAAGATAAGTCAATAAGCATCCTTGACGGCAACCAAAAGAAAACGTAGTAATAAAATCCTATGAAAGATTTTATGAAACGCTTTCACATACTGGTGGTCTGTACAGGGAATATCTGCCGAAGCCCGATGGCCGAGAGGATGCTCCAGCATTTCATGCCGGAACATTTCAAGGAAATTGTCACGGTTTCATCCGCAGGAACAGACGCACTCCATGGAAACCAGGCCACAGCCTTTGCCGTACAGGCTATGAAGCTGTATGGCATTGATATTTCCGATCATCGTGCTAGAAGGCTGAACAGATCCATGGTCGCTGAGGCTGACCTGATTCTGGCCATGGAGCAGTACCATTTAAAGATCATTCGGGTGATGAAATTGTTCGCTGCCGGCAAGGCGCACCTACTGAATCGGTTCGATAACTCCCGGAAACCGTGTGGTGTTCCGGATCCCATGGGTGGCGGTCTGGATCTTTACACGGAGTCTGCAAAACTGATACACAATTGTCTTGAGGGTTTTTATGTATATCTTGAGGAGCGTATTGATGCTTAAACGATGGCTATTGGTGTTCACAATCTTGTGGGTCGGGTCCTTCGTGCCTGCTGAGTTGATGGCTCAGGAGAATGCCAACCGGGTCACGGCCAAGGTTGAGAGTGAACTATCCCTGGGCGTGGTGGTGATGTGCGAGGGAATCAAAGACTATGCGCCGGTTAACAGGGCCATCGTGTTCTCCTTGGAAATCGGGAAAGTTTACTGTTTTTCATCCTTTGACCATGTTCCCCAAGAGACGGTGATTTATCACAACTGGTATCGTAACGACAGACTGATCACAACCAAACGGCTTGCCCTGCAGCGACCTCAATGGTCGACATTCAGCAGTATTCAGCTCAGAGAGGCGGACAAAGGACCCTGGCGTCTGGTAATAAAAGACAAGACAAAGAAAGTGCTGCGAATCGTCAAATTCAGTATTACGGAGTAGGAACTCATGAGTATGCTGGCATCCTTTTTCACAAATATTCGCTGGCAGGATATCCTCGACATCCTCGTTGTCAGTTATTTTTTGTTCCGCCTCTACGTCCTGTTCCGTGGTACCCATGTTTTCCGTGTGATTGTGGGCATTGGTTTTCTCTGGATTTTTCAACGCATTGCCGGCTACATGGGACTTATCGTCACGACTTGGGCCATGCAGGGTGTCATCGCATTTGCAGCCATCATTATTATCATTGTTTTCAGAAACGAAATCCGAAATGTGTTACAGGTCAAGAATGTAGGCGCTATTTTATGGGGAGTTTCGCACAAAATGGTGGAGACGCCGGTGCAGATCATTACGGGCAGCGTCTATGAAATGGCAAAGCGCCGGATCGGTGCTTTGCTGGTTTTTCCGGGAAAAGACGTCCTCGAAGATATTGTCCAGGGCGGTGTTCCATGGAAAGGTGTCCTGTCCAAGGAGATGGTCCTGAGTGTTTTCTGGCCGGATAACCCTGTCCATGACGGGGCTGCCATCATTCAGGGAGATCAAATTGTCGAGGTGGGGGCTATCCTCCCCCTTTCCCGGAAGAGTGATCTGCCATCTTCATATGGAACCCGCCATAGGGCTGCTCTGGGACTTGCAGAAAAGACCGATGCTCTCATTATCCTGGTTTCAGAGGAAAGCGGTAAGGTTGTCGGCATGAAGGGCGATCAGGTGAGAGAGATCAACAACAACATCGAACTCGAAAAGATACTGCTTGCCAACACAGGAACATCGGGCGACTACAAAGGACTCAGGAAAAGGGATAAGCTGAACCTCGTTCTCGCTGCAATGGCGATTGTTCTGTTTGTGGCCGGAACGTGGTTCAGTTTTTCCAGAGGTCTCGAAACCCTGGCTACGCTGGAAGTTCCCATAGAATACATGAATCGTGATCCAAACATGGAGTTGATTGCATCTTCGCTCAACAGTGTCAATCTGGATCTCAGTGGGGGGGGTACCCTTCTTAAATCCATCCAACCGGAACAGGTAAAAGTTCGAGTCGACTTGAGTAAGGCGGTCGTCGGCCTCAACTCTTACACGATCACATCCGAGAATATTACACTTCCTCCCGGTATTGCTTTGCGGAGGGTGGATCCTCCGGTGCTCGATGTAACCCTGGATATTCCGATTGTCAAGGCGCTACCGCTTCAGGTGGACTGGGTTGGAAATTTAGACGAAGATTTGATCCTGGAGGCTGTCGAATTGAAACCGGACCGGATCAAAGTGGTCGGGGGCAGCAAGATTCTAGAAAAGATATCCACCATGTATACCGAGAAGGTTGCGCTTGATAATTTAAAAATATCGGGAACCATGTTGGTAAAGGTTGCTCTGACACCGGCATCATTGAAGGTCAGCGGAGACTCAAAGGATCGGCTGAGTATATCTTATGTGATCCGTAAAAGGGTACCCGCAGGAGATTAGGTGGATAGGCTGTAGGTGTTTAGGCTGTTAGCAGTGGAACTGCTTATTGCTTATAGCTCAACTTTCGGGGTTCAGCGAACACGAAATGAATAATCCCCTGGCGCTTTGCGAACTCGCCG
>JAOZSO010000339.1:0-4395 GCA_029939655.1 Desulfobacterales bacterium | reverse complement strand
ACCCAAAAGTCTAAACTACATAATGATGTTAACTGCAGCATTTCAGAGCACCGAATAAAAAAAGTAAAGATTTATGACTACACAAGAGGTAAAACAGATAAAGATCGGTAAACACAAGATTGGCATTGTGGGCCTTAAGAGCACTTTTGAAGAGATGGCCAGGGACTATGTGGATCAGACGGATGTCGCCCTTTCCCGTATGCTTCTGGAGCGATTGGCGGAGAAAAATTATATTCCTGAAAAGGTCAGGGAAGATTACGGCCGGGCCTTTGTCCGGGAATTCAGAAAGTTTCTCGGCCATGCTGTTGAAGATGAAGGTGCCGAAGGGCTTGTGATAAAAGTTTTAGGCGCCGGCTGCGCTATCTGCAACAGCCTTGAAAACGCGGTCATGGAGACACTGACGACAATGGGACTGGGGGCTGACCTTGAACACGTCCGGGATGCTGAGCAAATTTCGGGATACCGGATCCAAGGAGCTCCTGCCCTGGTAATAAATGGAAAGGTTATGTGCACGGGTAGAAATCCGTCAAATAACGAAATCAGGAAATGGCTGGAAAAGGCCGGTTACAATAAACCTTCTGGAGGTAAAATGGACAAACAAGTATTTATCAAGAATATACCGTTTTCGGAACCACAGCAGCTGGCTGAATTGGTGGAATACGAGGAAGGCCGGGTTGTCAGCCGGACCTTTGCCCAGAACCCGTCACTCAGTCTGACCCTTTTCGCGTTCGATAAGGGTGAAGGTGTCAGTACGCATACGGCGCCCGGAGACGCGATGGTACAGGTGCTCGATGGGGAGGCAACGGTTAATATTGACGGGAAAAAGATGACCGTTGATACCGGCCAAGTGGTGGTGATGCCGGCCAATGTTCCCCATGCGGTTACCGCCGTCAAGCGGTTTAAAATGATCTTGACGGTCGTAAAAAAGCCCGTGACGATTCAATCTTAAGACACCGAACCATTGGTGAGAGGTTTGTGCCCCATGTGGATCACGGCGATGCCGTTGGTCAGGCGTTTGTAAGAAACTGCTTCAAATCCGATGCTTTGGAGAATTTCCTTTAATTCATCCGGAGATGCAAACATGCGAATGGTTTGGGATAGGCAGGCATAAGACTGCTGCGAACCGGCAAGGATAGAACCGGCAAAGGGCATAATATTGAAGGAATAAAGGTCATACAACCAGCGGAACAGGGGATTGGTGGGTTTTGAGAATTCAAGACACATGACCTTTCCGCCTGGTTTCAAGACCCGGTACATTTCCTGGAACCCTTTTTCAAGGTGGGTCAGATTCCGGATGCCAAATCCAACCATGGCTACGTCAAACCGATTTTCATGACAGGCTATCTGTTCCGCGTCACCTTCGATATAGTGAATACATGTGCGATTTTCCAGGTTTTCAGGCCGGTCTCTTCCGGTTGCCATCATGGCGCGATTGATGTCATAGATAAAGACATGACCACCTTTTCCGATGCGTGCAGCGGACATGACCGCCAGGTCTCCTGTACCGCCACAGACATCCAGGATTTGATTGTCAGGCTTTAGGTGGAGCATACGGATGGCTGTTCTCTTCCATGCGTGATGAATACCGAAACTGAGGACGGAGTTCATAAAATCATATTTGGGAGCCACGCGGTTGAAGTGGGATAAAACGGTTTTTGCCTTTTCAGCCGCCCGGTGCTGTTTGAATCCAAAGTAGGCCGTGTTTGATGAATTCACCTGGGCATCGAATATCTTCTTGCGTTCGTTTTCGTCAAGCCAGGCAGGCGGTTTCAAGTCGTTCAGTTTGTTTTTGATCGGTTTATTCATGGTTTTCTCAAATGCATCAGATAATTCATTTTGGTAAAGGATGACAGGCGCGCGTTTCCCGTAAGAGGGTTGTATAAAAAGCCGGAAAGATCCATCATTTTCAGGCCGGTATCTGTTGCCCAGTGCACAATTTCTTCGGGCTTAATGAAGTTTCCATATGTATGGGTACCCTTGCGAACGATTCTCAATAGATATTCAGCCGCCAGGATTACCAATACATACGCCATCCAGGTTCGGTTGATGGTGGCGATAAATATATCACCGCCTGGTTTAAGAAGTTGAGCGCAGGCACTGAGCACCGATGCCGGCTGGGGGACATGTTCCAGCAATTCCATGCATGTAATGCTATCGTAGCGGTTTTGGGTTTTTCCTGAAAGCGCTTCGACCGTTGTACGGTGGTATTGAACCTGCTCGTTTGTTTTTTTTATATGTTCCCGGGCTGCACACAAGGCAGAGTCTGTCATATCGATTCCGGTTACATATCCACCGGACGAGGCCAGCGATTCCGACAGGATCCCACCGCCGCACCCGACATCCAGAAAAGTTTTGCCGGCAATACCGGTGTGTTTTTCGATATACTCCAGGCGCAACGGGTTGATCTCATGCAGGGCTTTCAGGGGGCCTTTGAAATTCCACCAATCCACGGCATGACGATCAAAATGTGCGATTTCACCGGGATCGATATTTCTGTTGGGTTCGTTCATTATGCTGGAGAATTCACATGGAGCATCGTCTTTGTAATCATTTCAGCTTGCCGTCATACGGGTATCAAACACGTTGATAATACTAAATTACCTCCGTAATTTGTCAAGCAAAATAAAATTGTTACATGCTTTTCCTGCCGGAGCGGGTGGCAAGGGCAATGTTACTAAATACCGCAACAAAAAAACTTGACACAAGACGTTTTTAACGATATAAGACAAATCGCATGATAAATATCCGATTTATTAAGAGGTCAAAATGCGCCTGACAAAAGCCGGTGAATATGCCATACGATGTGTATTGTTTCTCTCGTTTCAGGGAATGAGCGTCGTTGTCAGTAAAAAAGAAATCGCCCGCTGCATGGATATCCCGGCTCAGTTTCTCGGTAAAATTGCCCAGCAACTTGCCAGGGCAGGGATCATAGAGATCGTTCAGGGGTCAAAAGGGGGTTACCGGCTGCTGGTTCCTTCGGAAAAATTGACCATGCTGGATGTGGTGGAAGCGGTTATCGGTGAAATTTATCTCAATGACTGTGTCGTCCGGCCGGAATCATGCAGCCGGATATCTGCCTGCTCTATCCACCGGGTCTGGGAAACGGCCAGAGACCAACTTAGGGAAACCCTCAGACAGGCCAACTTCAAAGGTATCCTGGCCGACAAAAGTTGTACCATTGACCTGATGGAAGCCATGAAACAGTAGTATAATCAGGAGGAAGCATATGGATTTAGTCACCCTGTCACGATTGCAATTTGCATCCACAATTATGTTCCATTTCCTTTTTGTCCCGTTGACACTGGGGCTGTCAATCATTATCGCCTATATGGAAACCCGGTATGTCCAGACCGGGGATGAAACCTATCTAAACATGACCAAATTCTGGGCCAAACTGTTTTTGATCAATTTTGCCGTGGGCGTGGTTACCGGTATCACGCAGGAGTTTCAGTTCGGAACCAACTGGTCTCGCTATTCAGCCTATGTGGGAGATGTATTCGGTTCCCTTCTGGCCATTGAAGCCACTGCCACTTTTTTTCTGGAGTCCACTTTTATCGGTGTCTGGATTTTCGGCTGGAAGAAGCTTTCCAAAAAGGCCCATGCAGGGGTCATGTGGCTGGTGGCCATCGGGTCCAACCTTTCCGCGGTATGGATACTCATCGCCAATGCCTGGATGCAGAGCCCGGTCGGCTTCACCATCCGAAACGGCAGGGCGGAAATGGTGGATTTTGGCGCGGTGATTTCCCAACCGTTCGCCACCTATAAAATCATTCACACTATTAGCTCCGCCCTGGTTCTGGCGAGCTTCTTTATCATGGGCATCAGCGCTTATCATTTGTTGAAAAACCACCACAAGGATTTTTTTACCAAGTCGTTTAGAACCGGTCTGGGTTTTGGTCTCATATTTTCTCTGGTTGTTTTTATCGTGGGGGATATAAACGGCGTGCTGGTGGCTGAAAAACAACCTGCCAAACTGGCAGCCATGGAGTCTTTATGGGAGACAACCGACATGGCACCGGTTTATATGTTTGCCTGGCCGGATCCGGAAAATGAGAAAAATGCTGTTGAAATAGGGGCCATACCCGGTTTTCTCAGTTTGCTGGTCAAGCATGATTTCAACGCAGTGGTTCAAGGCCTCAAGGATTTTCCCAAAGATGAACGACCCCCGGTGCTGGTTACCTCTTTTTCGTTCAAAGGAATGGTGGGCCTGGGAACGATTTTTATCCTCCTGACGGTTTACGGTTGGTTCAAGAGAAAGAAACTGCTTGAAAACCCGCTGTATCTGAAAATAATGATATTGGCTATTCCACTGCCCTATCTGGCCATCCAGCTTGGATGGATGGTGGCAGAATTTGGCCGTCAGCCATGGCTCGTTTACGGTGTGTTCAAAACCGA
>JAOZSO010000338.1:0-4397 GCA_029939655.1 Desulfobacterales bacterium | reverse complement strand
GGCCAGATTCCGTCCATCCACTTGCATTGACGCGCACTTGTTAAAAACTGTATACAGCCATCACTGCGCCAAAAAACTGGCCTTCACTCCCTTCATCCACGACGGGGCTGTCATCGCTCGCATCGCCAAGCAGTTGGGTAAAGCTAACGATACCCTTGGCACTCCAGCTTTCGTTAATTATCTTGTTCAAGCCCAGATTAATACCGACATCTTTGATACCTGCTTCCGCATCATAACGATCCAGACCGCTGCGCCGCGAGTCCTTTCCGCTGACACCGAAATAGGTTTGCATGTAGTCATCGTCGGCATAGGTGGCGGAGGCCCCGATTGAAAGGGCCCAGCTTTTATCTATAACCCAGTTGTAGCCGCCTTTCACCTTGGAGTACCACCCCTCATGGGCATCGCCCCCCGTATCGGACAGAATTTCCAGGGAAACAAACCATTTGTTGTACACAAAACCCCCAAAGATGCCCGCCTCAGCGGTAGCGTCCACTTTGGTCATATCATCGACGGCGTCATTTTCCACATCATTGCGCTCTCCGCGGAAATTGACCACCGGCCCCAATTGCCACATTTTGCTGGGAAGCAGGTTGGCTCTGAGGTTCAATCCAAATAATTTCATAAACATCCCGTTGCCAAATTTGACATCGGCAGCGGGGACTGGAACTGCTTTGTAGTCTTCTGAACCTTCATAATCGGGGGCGAATCCGATACCACCACCGACAGATATGTCTGCAGCCTGTACTGCAGGCGCTATTAAGCATAATGCCGCGAGCAGCATTAAACCCTCAAATATTCGTTTTCTTAATTTCATCTGTGCTCCTCCTTTTTTCAATTTTCCCCAACATTGGGGTTTTCTTTATTTTATCATAAAACTAATGACGGTTTTGCTCACTACGATGCTTAGGGTTCGCGAAAAAATAACTTCACATTTTGGTATCTCAGCTTCAGCCCATCTTTGGTCGATGTCTCACTCGCAAAATCCGCGAAATAGCTTGCTATTCCTGTGGTTTTACTCTCTCGAATCAGCCAAACCTGGACCAAATCTGAGCACTAACTCTGTTAAGTTATTTTTGAGCGAACCCTTAGAGGCGCTTTATCCGTGGGCCTCACTTACGATTTAAGCCGAACAAACTCGCGAGCCCGTTTTTGACCACCGGGGCAACATTTAAACCTACCATCCACTCCGGCCCGAAAGTTTCAGCCTTTTCGACGTAATAATTCACTTCAACACTTAATTTCCATGGTCTTCCACTCCAGACAACTGTTTTACCGACATTAACCTGTAATGGAACTGTCCACTGGTCCTGCTCGGCCTGCCAATCATAGGTGATCGAGGGCGCGCTACCCACATTCCAGCCGCCTCCCGGCAGATAAACGAAAAGTGGTTGGATGGTTGTCAAGTTGATCTCTGTGTCACCGGAACCGGCGACGTCCCATTGATGATTTGGAAAGACCCCATAAAGCCCCTTTGAATAAGATTGAGCGATAAGCATTTCCGGCCCGAGGGTCCAGCGGTCCGTACCCAGGTCGTTAGTTGCCGTCGGTATTGACGTGATCAAACCAAAAGCTATTAAAAGTTTGTCATCTCTCTTCGGGGCGTACGCTAAATCCATGACAATGTCACCGAAACCGGTTTCTCCTTCAAAATCCGCAGTTTCAGCGTCAAACACGGGTTGTTCTACAAGTAAGGGGACAGCAGGCCGCCATATGATCTTGTCACCGCTGTCAAGAACAAAGGGAAGAGCCGGTTGAAACAGCAGCGTGTAACTCGACTGATCGTCGGCATCGGGAAGATCACCTTCAAACCAGCGAAACTGGTTCTTGATAGTTAATGATGCAACTGATGTATTAGGATTTGAGAGTTCGGCTGCTAATTCATCAGTTGATGGTGCTGCCGCCCCTCCCCCGGAACCGGGATCCTTAGCCTCGGCTTTGATTATAGCTTTCCCATTTGTTACCTCAAATTCAGCGATATCCCCTGTCTCAACATCAAGAGTACGATAGAGATTCGGATTATCGCTATTGCGCTCAAGCCGGTAACAATTGACCTTACGCTCCGCGGAAATGCAAATCCGATCATCTCCCTCAATTTTCCAGGTTCGTGAAATTGATGCGTTCCACGCAAACAGCGTACCGGTGCCGTCCTCAAAGTATTCACCCCGGCTGATCTCACCGTTTACCAGTGTACGTTCAGCCTTCATGCCACCCATAAACTCTTTTAATATATCGGCACCGGTAACCGGAATCCATTCGTTGGCTTGAACAATGACGGCTGTACTTACTATGAATACCCCACTCAACAAAAGCTTTTGTAGCCATTTCATATTTTGTCTTCCTCCTTTTATTGTTCAAGCAGTACCGTTTTACAGAGCTACACGCGCCCGGAATCCAAATACCCACAAATTGTCATCTTCCAGGTTCAGTGCCGGATCTTTGATATATTGAATAGACGGTGTAACGGCCAGCTCTTTGGTCAACTGGTAGCGCCAGAATAGTTCTGTTGTGTACTGGTTATCGGCTCCGTCAAACGAGAGCTGGTTGGGTTCGCCCCAGTTAAACCCGAGTCCGATCACACCTCTCATCGGAACCGGCTGATAGCCAAGCCCGACTGTCACCGATTTTTCCAGAAGGCTGCCACTGTCTTTCGTGTACCCACCACGGGCAAAAGGCAGCCATTTGTCCTTGATCAATTTCTGCCATGACAGATTGACACCCCAGCCATCCGGGGTACCATTTACCCGCTCATCCACATGCCAGAACGTGATGTGGATATTATCGAAATAGATTTTGTCTTGCTTGGGAGTAAACCCGATCTCAACCCATTTGAAAAAATCGCTGTCATCGGCTACAGAATCGAACCCTTCAAACGGGTCAGTCGGGTCCGAGTTGGCGTCGGAAATTCCGGCATGAGCATACACTTGTCCGGTAACCATCCCGCCGGCCGCCACACCCAGGGCGGCCTCATTGGGAATATCCATAGATGCTGAGCCGGTTGAGAATACAAGGTTATTGAAACCAGTCCATGGGCTGGCGAGCAAATACACATCGATGTAATCCGTCACATCCAGAAAACCCGCCACGGCGGTTGCCTTGCCATCTGCAAAATACTGCTTCCAATAAAGGTTCGTCAGGCGCTTCCCCTGATCGTTGAACGCCGGCGCGAGCATTCCCACATAACCACTTTGAAACCCCAGTTCACCGGGAGCAACATCCGTATAGCTGTGGCGATTTTCAATCTTCCAGTTCAAACTTCCTTTGTTGGGACCACCACGGTCCACCAGATCCCAGTAGCCGAAAAACCGAACCATTCCACTTCTCGCGTTATCTTCCCCCGGGCTGTCGTTCACATCCATAAAAAGTGCGGTGTAATCAAGGCTCCAGTTAAAACCGGTCTTTTCCGCCACGCCATCCCGCCAAGCGCGTACTGGAGCCAACAGGCGCGATTCATAGAGAGGGTTGGCCGCATGGTCCAGGATGATCTGGTTCTCGACCTCGTCTGTGGAAAGCCGCGGTTTGATCGTATTGTCTGATGTGGCTTCAGCAGCCTGCACGGAAGCCGTGAAAGCAATGACCAGTAACACCGTGAATAGGATTTGGCACCCTGATTTTTTCCATTGTTCTTTTTGAACCGATATGCTCATGACGAGTCTCCAAGTATTGACTTTCCATTCATTTGCAGGTGGCCATGTCCTTCAATCAGGCCCGGCATTAATGTTCGACCACCTCCATCGATAACATACGTCTATATTCGTGCTCTCCTCATTTTTCATCCAAGTTTTCAACCGACAGCAGCGGCAGGTGCATGTCGTAGAGATTGTTCAGCACGCCGGACAAGGCTGCTTGATCCGGCAGATGACCGACCAGGATCGTCACTGCCGGTTTATCCGCTGCCGTATCAGGCGTGATGGCCATATTACCCAATCGGTCAAACCAACTTTCATCCAGCTTTCCCTGCACGCGGATTCTGTAGGTTGCCGATGTTTCTAATCTCAGGCCTTCCCCAGATTGTTTTTGCAACATGATATTCTTCCTTTTGGTAATGATAGTTCGGATGTCTTTGAGGTGAGAGACCACATTTTTTGAATCTAATGCATGGCATCAGATTAGAAAAGACCCAAAAAGGTGTAAAAAAGGGTGTAGTTTTGGGTGTAGACCGGATTTATGGTCCAGGATACAGAAGCCGGGAGCGGATGCCCAGAGGCAGAACGCAGGGGGCAGGATATAGGATTCAGAGTGCAGAATGAACCCCATAGTTGCATAAACAACATGGCAAAGTATAGATAACAAGCTGTTATTATATACAATACCGTTGCGATAGCGCCATTTTCTGGATACTCCACCAGGTGAATTCTTCCGTCTTCGCTCTTCGAGCTACGACGTGACAAGAAGGATGG
>JAOZSO010000337.1:0-4412 GCA_029939655.1 Desulfobacterales bacterium | reverse complement strand
TTGTGACTTCTTTTATTTCCCCGTCTACAACATCGATGAATGTAAAAACGTCACAATGACCAAAATGACCTGATCTTGTGCCATCCAGTCCGCCTGCTCCATTTGATGGAACTGCTATTCTTCCATTTTTCATGATTCATATCCTCCTTATATGTTCTGATGATAGATTATAAATACTTTCTAACGTTATCCCACAGTTGTTTGATTGTTATACTCAGTTCACAATTTTGATCATACTCAAATATTGTTTTCCCTTGAACCATGGATTTGGTAAAATGAAAATCAAAAGGAACTTTCCCCACGATGGGAATGTTTCTCTTCTTTGCAAGTACCTCAACAGCCTCTGTCTGATCGAGATTCAAATCAAATTTATTCACGCATATCATGCACGGAACTTTGAAATGATCCGCAAGTTCCAACACCCGTTGCATGTCATGTAAGCCGGAAACAGTGGGTTCGGTCACAACGAGCATAGCCGTGGCACCGCCTACTGAAGCGATAACCGGGCATCCCACCCCCGGAGGCCCGTCCGTGATGATCAATTCCAGGTGGTGTGTCTCTGCTAACTTTCTTGCCTCCTGGCGGACAAGTGTAACCAGTTTTCCGGAATTTTCTTCTGCAATACCCAGCCTGGCATGCACCATGGCGCCGAAGCGGGTGTTGGAAATAAACCACTCCCCACATTTCTTGACCGGAAAATCGATGGCCTGCTCCGGGCAGAGATCGACACAGACCCCACAGCCTTCGCAATCGATTTCATCGATCACGAAATCTTCACTGATGGCATCAAAACGACAGAGTTCGATACACTGACCGCACAGTGAACATTTTTCGGAATCGATGATGGCAACATTACCTCCCATAAAATCCGTTCGTTGTTGAACGTCCGGATCCATGAGCAGGTGAAGATCTGCAGCATCCACATCTGCGTCACATAACACACTGTTTTTATTAATCGAAGCAAAAGCAGCCATCAAGCTTGTTTTACCTGTTCCGCCTTTACCGCTCAAAACCACCAGTTCTTTTATCAAGGTCCTACCCCTCTACCATATTTTGAATTTTACTATGCAACACCAAGAATTTATCCTTCCACTCGGGCATCGCTTCGATCATCAGTTGCCCACGCGAATAGGTCTCTGCTATCCTGCGATCAAAGGGTATCTCCATCAGGATCGGCATGTTTTCCTCCTGAGCATACTGTCTGACATTGTCGTTGCCGATGTCGGAGCGGTTGATGACAAGACCGTAGGGAATGCGAAGAAGCTTTACAGCCTCCACGGCAAGCTTCAGATCATGCAGGCCAAAAGGCGTCGGTTCCGTTACCATCAGGACAAAATCCGTATCTTTCATGGCCGTAATCACCGGGCATGATGTGCCGGGAGGTGCATCGATAATATTGATCTTATCAGGCTTTGCCAGTGACCTGACCTTTCTGATCAACGGCGGTGACATGGCTTCGCCAACCCGAAGACGACCGTGGACAAAGTCAATGGAATCGAGAAAACCCTCTTCAATCACGCCAAGCTCGCGGCCAATTTCGGTGATAGCCCCTTCGGGACATACCACCATACAACCACCACAGCTGTGGCACAGCTCCGGAAACGTGAGAATTGTCTTGCCCGCAATGGCAATCACCTTGAACCGACAGATGTCGGAACATTTCCGGCACAAGGTGCATTTATCCTTATCGATTTCAGGAACCGCCGTAAACACGGTTTCTGTACGTTCTATTTTCGGTTTTATAAAAAGATGGGCGTTAGGCTCTTCCACATCACAATCCAGCAGTTGTACGTCCGACCCGATGGATACCGCCAGGTTGGTAGCTACTGTGGTTTTGCCTGTCCCGCCCTTACCGCTGGCTATACTGATAATCATAATCTCACCCTAAGGCCTGGATTTTTTTTAAATGTTCAAGCAGTTGATCGGCCTCTTTTTTTCCTGCTTCAACAGGGAGCTGCATCAAAATCCCCAGCCCCTCGCTTGCTTCATGAAAATCGCCGGGTGAAAGTGAGCTTACAGCGGCACAGTTGAGCATGGGTTGCTTGGCGATAACGGACCCGATTAATTCAAGGCCGGTCATATCACCAACATTCTCATCCGTAACCAAAAGGTCAAACACTTTTTCTGAAACCGCGGAAAGTGCCTTGCGGCCCGACTCCAGACATGTGGTTTTCACATCGCTTTCATCCAGAGCAGTTTTGAAAGCCGAGGTGGATAAATAATTCTCACTGACTACTAAAATGTGTATCATTCGCTTTTCACCTTTATAAAAACCTGTTTGGAACATATTGCACAAATGATTCCTGCCTTTGCAGAACTGCCATCGCCCTTTCATCTTTCCCTTATCACCTAAAATAATTCCAGGCTTCATCCTGTTGTCGAGAAAGCATGTAACAGCATCATCTACCTCACCCGTAACCCAAGAATATATCTTAACGCCGTTAAAACTCAGATATTGCAGGGAAGCGCGATCGATCCCACCGCAAATCAGTACGTCGACCTCCAGGTCCACCAACTGTTTCATCTTCGCAATGACCGACCAGCCTTTGGTTGTCAGATTATCCCGGGCGACGACACCGGCGTTCTGTGTTTCCAGTAAAACAAACCCCTGGGTCTGGTCAAAACGGGGTGAAATCTTTGTATGAAACATTGGAATGGCAATTTTCATGTTGCTTTCTCACACTTTCCGCATCGAAATTAATTTCATTATTTGTCATTGCATGGTGTGTGCCACATTGAAAAAAACCAGCCATTCTTTCAATTATAATTTATATTTCACAATGTTATATCATTTTCAATTCTCAAAGTAATAAGGATATAATTGCGATATTGCAATTTATTGTTGCATTGCATTGCATTTTTACTATATCATTTAAGCACCAACTGTTGACAGAATCATAAAAAGGCCGAAATTCCGTCATGACCCTGCCTATGCAGGGGTAAGCATGTGGGAACAACGCCAAAAGACAACATAAGGTTTTTTACGAAGCCGTCAACTATAGCATTTGTCAAAATAACGCTCTGATTACTCCGAAAAGCCGAGGAGAAAAACTTTGGACCGTAAAAGAAAATCCATCAGTAAAAGCGCTCAGCAAAACACCCATTTTGAAACCATTCTCGATGCCATTGCCGACGGCGTGTTCACCATCGACCTCGATTTCAACATCACTTATTTCAACTGCGCCGCCGAAACGATCACGGGTGTATCAAGAGACCAGGCACTGGGTCAGAAATGCTTTGATGTCTTCCGGGCCAATATATGCCAGACATCCTGCACTTTGGATAAAACCATACAGTCAGGCAAACAAGGCATCAATCATCCCATCAATATTTTAAATAGTCAGGGTGACCGAATATCCGCCACTGTGAGCACCTCCGCGCTGATGGACAATCAAGGAAAAACAATTGGAGGAGTAGAGATTTTCAGGGATCTTTCCGCCATGGAGACACTGCGCAAGAAAATCGACAACCAGTATCGGTTTGAGGACATCATCAGTAAAAATCATGACATCCAGAAAATTTTTGACATCCTGCCGGACATCGCCACGAGCGGCAGCACCATCCTCCTCGAGGGGCCCAGCGGGTCGGGCAAAGAACTCTTTGCGCGGGCAATTCACAACGTAAGTGGGAAACGGGGAGAATTCGTGGCCGTAAACTGTGCTGCTCTACCGGATACCCTGTTGGAGTCCGAACTATTCGGCTACAATAAAGGTGCCTTCAGCGAAGCCAAAAAAGACAAGCCCGGACGATTTGCACGGGCAGCGGGCGGGACACTGTTTCTGGACGAGATCGGCGATATCTCGACAGCGCTCCAGGTAAAACTGCTGCGGGTTCTACAGGAAAAAGAATACGAGCCGCTGGGGGCGACAGCTACCATGAAAACAGACGCACGAATAATTACCTCGACCAACAGGACATTGTCTGAACTCGTTGCCCGGGGGTCCTTTCGTGAAGACCTGTTCTATCGACTCAATGTTATCAGAATCGAACTTCCTCCCCTTTCCAGCCGCCGTGAAGACATCCCCCTGCTGATCCAGAACTTCATTCAGAAATTCAATGCACTCAAGGGCAAAGAGATCAAAGGGATATCCGATCATGCACTCAATATCTTGATGCGATACAATTTCCCGGGAAACATTCGGGAGTTGGAAAATATTATCGAATTTGCCTTCGTGCTCTGTCGCTACGACATAATACAAACAAAGCATCTTTCCAGGGACATTCAGGCCGGCGCCATTAAAAGCGCTGTCGGGGAACGCAGTCCTGCTCCCCCCCAACTCGATCAGGCCGAAAAAGATGCCATCGTTGCAGCACTTGACCGCCATCGGGGCCACCGTGGGAAAACCGCAGAATATCTGAAAATAGACAAGTCGACGCTGTGGCGAAAAATGAAAAAATACGGGATTGAGTAG
>JAOZSO010000336.1:1392-4427 GCA_029939655.1 Desulfobacterales bacterium | reverse complement strand
GGTATGGTTGGTGCAAATGCCTGTGGAGATATCGGTATTTGGAACAAGATTTACCTTGATCAGAAATGTGGCTGCTTTTCTCATCGCCATTCCGGCGTCCATTTTGATTGTGTGGTTATCCGGAGGCGCCTCGTGACAAAAAATATTATAGATGGAAAACCACTCCAGAAGCGTTCCCGTTTACGGCCATGGATTTTTCCGGCATGTGTCGCCGGCATATATCTGATTCTCCTGGTGATAACGCCGGACAGGGCCTGGGTGGGTCTTCAGGCTGCCTGGCGGGTGCTGATCCAGGCGGCTCTGCCGTTGCTTTTGGCATTCGGCATGATGTTTCTGTTGAATATGTTTATTACGCCGGTTCACGTATCAAATTTTCTGGGTAACGGGGCCGGGGTCAGGAGTGTTTTCTTTTCTGCAGCTGCCGGCATTATATCTATGGGGCCGATTTTTGCCTGGTATCCCTTTTTGAAATCCCTCCGCAAAAAAGGCGCCTCTGACTTTCACCTGGCGAACTTTCTTTCTCACCGTGCCGTAAAACCGGCACTGCTGCCGATGATGATTCTCTATTTTGGCTGGCGGTTTTCCCTGATATTTACCGTTTTTTGTATTTTGAGTGCACTGGTAACGGCAACCGTTGTCAGCTTGTTGGGACGTCAGCATTAATTATTATTTTCCAGATAGATCTGATAAAACTGCCCACGTGTCTGGTGAAATTTTCTGGATGGCACGCTTTAACGCCGTCAGTTCGGACTCGGTGTTGTTGAGTCCGGTGACGATGAATATTTCCAGCCAGATAAGGCCCTTAAATTCCTTTCTGAACTGAATCAAGCCTTCAATCATTCCTTTGACCGAAGATCGAGAGTGGGGCCGATTTATTTTGATGAATACCTTGTCGGTTGCGGCGTCCAGTGATGGCATGACCACGGATGCGGGTTTCAATTCCTTCCTTACCTGTGGATCAAAGAGGAGGGTGCCATTGGTCAGCACTGCAACCGGAATTCCGGTGTCATGGGAATGGATAAAGCGGATGATTTTACCGATGGAAGAATTCAACGTAGGCTCTCCGGAGCCGGAAAAAGTGATATAGTCCGGTCTGGGATGATTTGACTGATAGTGTAGAAATTCGGCTTTGACTTCCGGCAACGGCACATATTCCCTGCGCGACAGTGTCAGGTCCGTTGTGCGGCCGCATTCACAGTAAATGCAGTTCAGTGTACAGGTTTTCATGGGAACCAGATCGATACCCAAGGAGATACCCAGGCGGCGAGAAGGTACCGGACCAAAAAGGTAATGATACATGGTGTCTATTCCTTTTGCTTCATCAGGGTTAAACGTTTGACACCCTTGATTTGTCTGAAGTTTCCACCCTGGCTGACACATCGCAAGGCCAGGTTGGCGTCGTATACCCTTGTGCCTGATATGGCATCCAATCCGTGGTCAAACAGGATGGTGGACAAAGGGGCTGTATCTCCCAATGCGATGACATAGGCATTGGGGCTACAAAGTCCAAGCAGGTGTTCCATAGTATGGTTCGTCAAGGCAGTACCCGTTATGGCGACAACATCCGCCCTGGGAATCAGATTGTCTGCTTCAAGTATGCTTGGGGAATAGGAAAGACGGGCCAGTTCTATAGGCGATCGATGCAACAGGAAACCGGGTTCTTTTACCATGGGCGGTTCCTGGCGGAGTGCATCCTGCGGCAGCGTTGCTGCCAATCCACAATAGCGGGTCAGAACACCGGTGTGAAAGACCCCCTGGCGTATATCTTTAATCGAGGCGTTGAAATTCAGTGTCGAAATTAAATCATCCAGAATCTGCATGTTTACCCCAATTAGCATTTTTAGCTTTAATAGATACCATGATACGGGAATACATTTTGAATTAATGACTGAACGGTTTCGTGGATGGCAGCCTCCACTGATTTACAATGGTCAGCATTTGTCGTTAAAACACGGTCCCGCAGCCCGCCTGCCCATTCCGAATTTTGCAGCATTGTTCCGCCCATGCCGAGATTCAAATCATTTCCATGACTCAGTCCGCACAGGACGGTCCAGACAAGCGCCCATCCCCTGACCGTATTCTCGACATGATAGCCCCCGCCGCCGGTAGCGAGCACGGGCCTGTTGAAACCCAGAATCCTTTCGACAATTTCGGCATGGACATTGTTTGTCAGTTCGAGATGCGCTAAAAGATCGCCGGCGAGCGCATCCATCCCCAACTGGAGCACAAAGATGTCCGGATCATAAGATTTAGCCAGGGGAATGACGATTTTGTTGAACACTGCCAGATAAGCTTCATCACAGATGCCAATAGGCAGGGGGATATTGACATTGAAGCCTTTTCCTGCACCATCGCCGATTTCATTTTCAAATCCCGTCCAGGGCCAAAGCGTTTTGCCGCTTTCATGCATGGATATTACCATTACATCGTCAGTGGAATAAAAAGCGTCCTGTACACCGTCCGCATGGTGGGCATCGATATCAAGATAGAGAACCCGTTTGTCTTTTTCCACAAAACGCAGGCAAGCCAGGACCAGGTCATTCACATAACAGAATCCCGAGGCTTTTTCGGCCTTCGCATGGTGAAACCCCCCGGATGGATTAAATGCAATATTGGTTTCACCGGACAATATCAGCTCAGCCCCGGTCAGTGTTGCCCCGCAAGCCCATGCAGCGTAATCGAACATATCGGTGAACACCGGGCAATCGGATGTGCCGAACCCCATGTGAACACTTTCTGCCGGCATTTTTCCCTTGGCCGCCCGTTGCAAAGCTTCAAGGTATTTTGTCGAGTGGAATTTATTTAAATCCTGGATAGTTGCAGGCGCAGGGGATGATTCTCTGCCGCAGCCACCCGCAAAAATACCCAACTGCACCAGAAGTTCGCGCGTTTGTGCGGCGCGTTGGGTCACAAACATGGAGTCCGGTGGGTAACTGTATTTTTCAAGTTCATACGTGTGGATGAACAAGGGTTTTTGAAGATTATCGATATTTTTTGACACAGACATTGGCATTTAAATACAATTTCGTTTTCTC
>JAOZSO010000336.1:0-1292 GCA_029939655.1 Desulfobacterales bacterium | reverse complement strand
GCTTAGAACTCGGTGTTATGACGACAGGTACCGGCGAATTTTCTACGATTTTTTGGGCTACCCCGCCCATAAGGAAATTATTTTTTTTCCCTTTTCGACACATTACGACCATATCGATCGTGTATTTATCTATAAAATCCAGAATGATACGAGCTGGATCGCCGACCTCGATTTTTATAGAATATCCCACAAAACCTTCCAAGCCCTTTCGGCAAAATTCTTGCTGACGTTCCTTTGCTTTTTTTATTTCCCAGCTTAATATTTTGTCAATATGAGAAGTGTTGAACTCTCCGTACCAAGGATCATGATGCGAGAGATCTTCGGCAACGTAAAGCACATGGACCGCTGCACCATATTGTTTTGCTAATGACAGAACATGGGGCAGCGCTTCTTCTGAACATTTCGACAGATCGTTAGGCCACAATATATTTTCTATGTTTCCATCGGTTTTCATGACATGTTCACCTTTGATTCACGGCCGGTTCCGGTTCAGGAATTGTCCGGGCGAATCCTATTTTCTGAACCGAAACCGGAGAGTGTGGGGTTGATGATGCTTACTATCCGCGTGCCAGGCCGGGTATCAGCGACGGCGGTATCACCAGCACGGGGCAGGGAGCCCACAAAATTGTTTCGGACACTACCGGCCCCAGAGGACCGACGTTAATGTCTTCTCCGATGGAGATCGGCGCATGGGTCGATGTTCCCATGATCATCACATCCACACCGGCATTCCTGGCCAGCTTGGTCATTTCACTGGCCACATCCCCGTCTGAGACATTGATCTTGTAGTCGGTTAACCCCTTTGCCTTAATCCGCTCGACATAGGCGTCAGCCACACGAGCCTCGGCATCCTTGATGGCTTCGGTCACCTGCTCCTGGTTCAGTTTGAGACGTCCCAGACCATAGTAAATCCAGAGGGACGCTTCGTTATCTTTGGCCAGCTTGAGCGTATGGTTGAAAATATGATCACAGTATTCCGTCAAACACGTACCGAATAAGATTCTTTTATACATGATTTGCTCCTTCTTTCAGGCCATTCATCTTCAACATTGTATGCACCTGGTTATTGGATAATGATGCGGGAAAACCATTGCGCGACTGGGCACGAAGATTTTCCCGCACAGTGGGTGATTAAAGGTTTACCCCCCGAAATCGCCTGCACCGAGCCCACGCATAGCCTGATCTGCAGTCACACGGAGCGTCGAAAGCGACTTGTCAAACAACTCTTTGTCGGTTCGGATATCGTCGATGCCGGTTTCGGGTGTGCAGTTGTCCCGGATCTGATCGATGCG
>JAOZSO010000335.1:0-4433 GCA_029939655.1 Desulfobacterales bacterium | reverse complement strand
GAAAAGGGGATTTCTAATTGTCTGCATAGACTTTGTCGGAGACGACCTGGGACCGCTTTTGTCATGGAGTCGGAAGCATATTCCCTGGAATAGGCTCATGCTCCAGCCCGTGATATTCAAAAAGGATAGTGCAAGGCCTTGAATATGTGGCACTAAATGGGTCAGAATATTAATGGCTGTAACTAATGAAGTTTGGGGACGTTGTTGACAACGCGTACAAAATAAAAACATGCTCCCCAATAAATAGCTCTGTCCATTGCGAAACTGTTAGAAGTTTAGTGAAATTGCTTTACAAAGAATATCCAGCGCGTTTTGTTAATGCACCACTCAGTGACTTGGTATCTACCACATAGACCAATTACACACGCCATGTTGGTTTTGACAAAAAACCCAAATTTTATTATATTAAGAAGACGTTTATCCAGTCTAATTTTTCTTTTAATTGTATAGGTTCATATAATGACGCAAGAAAAGAACAAATCAAAAATGGATGAGATATAGAGCGACTTTATTAATTCACAATTTCTATTTGACCTTCGATGTATGGTACACCACGGCGTGTGCTCCAATAGAACTGGTTTCAAAAGTCCCAAAACAGAGGTATCGATGCTAAAACCAATCAACAGATTATCAAAATCACAATACCTGAAAGGATTGCAGTGTCCCAAAGCCCTCTGGTTTTACAGGCACCGTCGGGACCTGTATCCGGAAATCTCGGAAATAAAACAGCGCCTTTTTGACAGCGGTCATGAAGTTGGCAAACTGGCCCAAGTATACTTTGAAAACGGCATCGAGGTTACGGAAGAATATTATGAAATTGACAAGGCAATCGCATCTACTGTGAAGGCGGTGGATAATGGTTATCAGGCTATTTTTGAAGCTACTGCCTGCTCCTTGGATGGTGCATTTTCCCGGATCGACATTCTGAAGAAAGTGGCGGATTACGAAGAGTGGGACCTGATCGAAGTCAAGCAATCCACCGGTGTAAAGGATTATCACCTCGATGACATTAATAAAGGGGACGTTGTTGACTGGTTGTACTACCACAAAAGATCCTATAAAACTATTCCACCTTTGGTATGAAGAGGCCCGGACGGGTAAGGGGGGACGGTTACCGAAAAGCCGGGTAATCTCCAGGGGTGTTCAGGTTGTCAGGCGCCTGCTCGAAGCTGTCCTTCCCTGGTCACCCCTCCTTCGGCCCGACATTGCTACGCTGGCAACTACGACAGATGAAAACAGAGCCGCTGCCCGGTCAGTACTTTTCAAAGGGTTTGTCCACGGCGGGTTTTCCTTTTATACGGATTATGAAAGCAATAAGGGTAAAGAGCTGGATGCCAACCCATCGGCGGTACTGGTCTTTTACTGGCATTTTCCCCCACGCCAGGTCCGCATCGATGGCAGGGTTGTAAAGCTCTCTCGAAAAGCGGCAGAAGCCGACTGGAAAGTTCGCAGACGGGAAAACCAGGCTGCCTCGGCTGCGGTCCCCCAGAGCAGTGTCGTTGAGGGAAGGGAGGATCTGATAGAAAAAGTTAATCGGATCAAAAGACGGTACAAGGGAAAACCCATTCCCTGTCCGGACTCCTGGGGCGGGTATAGCCTGATTCCCGATGAAATGGAATTCTGGGAGGGACGCTTCGACTGGATTCACCTCAGGGAGCGATATGTATTAAACAATGGTATCTGGCAGCGTGTGCTGCTTTCACCCTAAATGGAAAAAGAAAGGGGGTGACGAATCAAGATTTCGGATATTTAGTTAAGGAGGAATGAACAAATGGCGATCACAAGACCCAAACTGAATTTTAGGCCCAAGCTGAAAGTCATTGATGATGACCAAAAAAAAGAAATTCATCTGGCTGCTCTAGAGATTCTTGAGAGAACCGGTATAAAAATGACTCATCCAAAAGGATTGGAGATTCTTTCAGGAGCCGGTGCAAAGGTTCAGGGAGACAGGGTTCGCATTCCCAGCTGGTTGGTTGAAGACGCTATTCGCAAGGCTCCTTCTCGGCTGGTTCTTGGTAATCGCAACGGCGAACGGTCGGTTTTTTTAGAAAGTGATCGTTCCTTTTTTGGACCAAGCCTCGATTGCATGGAGTACCTCGATCCAGAAACCAATAATCGCATAGCATTCACCACCGATCATTGCAGGGTTACGGCCTCATTGACGGATTATCTTCCCAATTATGATTGGTCTATGGTCATTGGCATGGCATCCGATGTCCCGCCGGAAATTTCGGATCGCGTGATCGTTCGGCAAGCCCTTGCCTATAGTCGAAAGCCATTGGTTTTTTGCACGCATACTGTTGAAAACGAAAAAGATGTTTTGGAAATGGCGATTTTGGTTTGCGGCGGTCGTGAAAAGTTTGAGCGCGCACCTATGATTGTTCATTATTCTGAACTCATTTCACCCCTAACCTACTTCAATCCCGCGGTGGATAAGATTCTTTTCAGTGTCGAAAATGGAATCCCCTTAATTATTTTATCCGCGCCGCAACTCGGTGGCAGCGCACCGGCAAGCTTTGCCGGTACGATTGTACAGGGTTGTGCCGAATCGTTAAGCGGACTCGTTCTGGGGCAAAATGCAAAACCAGGTTCTCCCATGATTTTCGGAGCGCAAACGACCATCATGGATATGCGTACCACGATATTCTCCTATGGTGCGCCCGAGATGAGCTTGATGATCGGCGCTATGGCCGAAATGGCCCAGTATTACGGCTTGCCTTTCTTTGGGACAGCAGGTGCTACAGATGCCAAATTTAACGATCCCCAGGCTGGGATAGAAGCTACCTTTCAGACACTTACCGCGGCTGCCGTTGGATCAAGTCTTGTCCACGATTGCAGCAGTTGGATGGATCATGGGTCGCTGGTGTCACCCGCTTTTATGGTGATGGTCAACGAAATCCTGCACATGGTCAACCAGTTCATGAAAGGTATTGAAGTTAGTGAGGAAACGGTAGTTCTTGATCTCATCGACAAAGTAGGGCCAGGAGGTAATTATCTTCAAGAAACCCACACCATGGAGAACTTTCGCAACATTTGGTATTCCGACCTGTTTGATCGCGATATGTACGATCAATGGCAGGAGGGGGGGGCAAAGCGATTCAACGAAAGACTGCGCGAAAAAACCCTAACGGCAATGAAACACCAAACAGATCCTCTGGCGTCTGAAATTATTGACGAATTAGATAGGATGCAAAAGCACTGGAAATAGATATCCTCATCAGGGGAAAGAGTGGTCCATTATTTTATTAAATTTGAAACTCGATGGGCAAGGGCTATTTGGGCAACAGCCCGTCAAGATGTGACCCCGTTCAAACCCCGTTCACGTTCATAAATTCGATCAAACATCGATATTTAGCTTGATAATTTTCCTGAAATCCTATATTTTCTTGATCAAGAAAAGGGATAGGAATAGGAAAATGCCAACAGAAAAAGAAATGCTTGATCAACTCCGCCAAGGAAGGGTCGAGTTACCGCCCCTGACGTTTAGCTTTTTAGACGACCAGCTTAATGTTGGGGAAGACAAACGTATTGATGCATATATCGAGGTAAAATGGAAGCGGAAATCAGCGAGATTCGCTGTAGAATGTAAAGCTCTTTCAACGCCTAAATTCTTTCAAAATAGTATCAATTATTTGAAATCACTGCCCCTTTCCAAAAATGTTTTCCCAATGCTTTTTATGCCGTTTTTAAGTGAACGGCAGCTTAAAGAGCTAGAAAGGGAAGGGATTAGTGGTATTGATCTGTGTGGCAACTGTGTGGTGGTTTATCCGGGAACATTCAGTGTATTTCGAAGTGGCGGAAAGAACCGGTTCCCCTCATCAGCTGCCATTAAAAACATTTACCGGAAAAACAGTTCAATGGTGGGACGAGGGTTTTTCGTTTATCCCGACTTCCAAACTGTTCAAGATATCCGTGCAACAATTAACCAGCGAAATCTCCTGGTGAACCGTTGGAATAAAAAACCGATGAGCCTTTCAACCGTTTCAAAGGTTCTGAAAACGATGGTAGAGGACCTGATTATCACGCGCACTGAAACCATTCGTCTCCTACAGCCCGACAAACTATTGGAAAAATTACGTGAAAACTATAATCCGCCTGTCGTAAAGGAACGGATGCGTCTTAAAATTCCGGAAAACGATAAGTCGCTTTTAAAATTGTTGTCTGAACAATCAAAGCAATTGGAATTGCCCCTTATAGCTTCAGGAATTTCCTCTGTCACACGATACACTGTGATGCAACGCGGAGATTTATTGA
Source organism: Desulfobacterales bacterium (assembly GCA_029939655.1). Taxonomy (GTDB): domain Bacteria; phylum Desulfobacterota; class Desulfobacteria; order Desulfobacterales; family B30-G6; genus B30-G6. The sequence continues at coordinate 179 of JAOZSO010000335.1, read as the reverse complement.
CTGTATATTGTCCGAAGGTGGAGTTGCTGCTTAAAAGGTTACCCGGAAGCCAGACGGATCGATTTCCAAATCTTGAGCTTTTGGAAACAGAGGATGAACCGGTCTATTTCGATGGCCGGCAGGAGGATGGCTTCTGGTGGGCTTCGCCGCTGCAGGTTTATATGGAACTGACGGTTGGC
>JAOZSO010000029.1:328-16204 GCA_029939655.1 Desulfobacterales bacterium | reverse complement strand
CTCGTGATTTCGTGTTAAAAGATCTCTTTCTTTTCCGATTTTACATGTTGGGAATATTCAATTGATTCAAAATTATAGCATTTGTCAAAATAATGTTCCGGTTACTCCGAAAAGGGGATCCCCTCAACTGAGGGACTTATTCGGAATATATTTATGACAACCCCTATAAATGGATCTTGTATGCAGATCAATCAAAAAAAAATAATGGCTAAACAACGCAGCACCCGGAATGGGGAAGCCGGATTTACGCTTCTGGAAATTCTGGTGGCCATGTCGATTATCACGTTCGCTCTTATTGCCATCTTCCGGTTGTATACGCAAACTATTTCCATGAACTATCTGTTGTCCTTCAATAGCACGGCACCGTTTTTGGCTCAGAAGAAGATGGCCGAGTTAACATCCATGCCGGGAGAGGAATTGGGAGACAGTTCAGGAGGTTTTGAGGAAGGATTTCCAGGATATACATGGGTGGTTTCTGTTGAAGACGTGGTTTCTGAGTCTCTGGAAACGGAAGATCTGAAAAAAATCGATGTTCGTGTATCTCTAAATGGCGATGAGCATGTATATGACCTTAGACGGTACCGGTTTCTGAGAGACTGACATGCACGCATCTCTTTTAAAACATAGCCATAAGGCTGGATTTACCCTGATAGAGATTATGGTCTCTATCCTGATCTTCAGCATCATCATCACAACTATCTTTGCTTCCTTTCGATCCGTCTTTTTCAGCGCGGACAAAATCGACGTCGGGCTTGATACATACGGTATGGCCGGCAGTTGTCTAAACCGGATTTCTCTCGATCTCAGTGGAATAACCATTGCCCAGCCACCTGAGTATACCAAGCCCGAAATTGATTCACCCCCGGATCCATACCGGATTGTGGGAGACCAGTCAGAAGTGTCAGGTGCGGATTTTCCGCGTCTCAGGCTGGCCTCTCGATCACATGTGCCCCTGGATGGATCTGTGCATGAAAGTGTTGCGGAAATTGTCTACTATGTTTCGGAAGATGAGGAGAACGGCTATAACCTTCGACGGTCGGACCGGTTGTACCCATATACGCCACCCGAAGAACAGGCAGGTGATCCGGTTTTGTGCGAAAGAATTAAATCATTGGTATTCACCTATTACGACAATGAGGGAACGGTTCACGATACCTGGGATTCCGAGTCGAAGGATGCCTCCTATGCGACGCCGAAAGCCATCAATATCCTGCTGGAAGTAGGTGCGGAGGAGTCAGTATCCATGGTATTTGAAACCATGGTAATGCTTCCGGTTGTGAGAGAGGCGATGGATTAGAAGTAGTATCAATCATTCGGAGGTAACATCTGTGAATCATCTCCAAATGAGTTAACTAAAAACAAAAAAATTGAAGTGCGACCGCTGGATAATTCCTGCTCGACTGTGAAAAACTCGTTCTAAAGTGACTGTAATACCGAACAGGGCCAAAATTTAAAGACAATTTTAATGTATGCCGCGGCATTTCAATTCATGGGATCACCCATCAGTCTTAGGGTTGTTTGGTTTATAGATCCGAAAAACAAAAGAAGGGTCCCAGGGTCGAGCAACCGAAGTCGGTAAAATAACCAATGTTAAAAAGAATATGCAACAACAACCGGGGCATTGCCCTGATCATCACACTCTCTATTATCACCGTACTTGTGGTTACGACGCTGGAACTGAATCGTAAAGCCCGTTCATCCATCTATGTTTCGAGTGCTTTTCGGGAAAGAATCCAGTTGAAGCAGATGGCCATGTCGGGTGTGCACGCAGCCATAGCGCTTCTGATTAAAGATAAGGAAGATTCCGACATCGACTCTATTCAGGAGGATTGGGCAAACCCGAAAAAAACTGAAGAACTTCTTATGGAACTGCCGTTCGATTTTGGAAGCGTGCGGGTGTCGATTGTGGATGAACTGGGTAAAATTCAAGTGAACTCATTGGTGAAATTTCCAGACGGCCTGGCGTTCAACGAATCTCAGCGCCGGATGTGGGAGCATTTTCTGAACCTCGCCATTCCTGTACTTGACAGAACCGATGACACGGCCCCCATACCGATCATCAACTCACTCAAGGACTGGCTCGATCGTGGGGATGACGACCTGCTTACAGGGTTGAGCGGGGCTGAGTCAGAATATTACCTCGACCTGAATCCGTCCTATGTGTGTCAAAATGGACCTTTCCATCACCTGGGAGAACTCCTGTTGATCAAAGGAGTAACTCCCGAATTTTTTGAAGGTGTGGGAGGTGTTCCCGGCATCGCGAGCTACATGACGGTATGGGGTATGGCGGAATCGACAAACAACCAATTTACCTTCAACGGGGCTATCAATATCAACACCGCGGATTTGCCTGTTATCGCAGCGATTCTACCGACAGAGAGCGAGCACCTGGCGCAGTCGATATTCGAGTACAGGGCGGAACTGTCGGATGGTAAATATATTCATTCTCTTTCCAGGCCCACATGGTATACAGACGCTCCGGGCTGTAGCGAGCTTGAAATAGACCCCAAGCTTATCCGGGCCACGAGCGATCTCTTTCGCGTGCATGCCGAAGCCGAGCGAAAAGATTTGACCATGACCGTTGAGGTGGTTGTAAAACGGGTCATAGAAAAGAAAACAGGCAAGTGGCATGGTAAAATCTTGAGTTTTCAGGAAAAATAAGATATATATACCCTATTGTTGCCAAAGCTGGAGGGCTTCAGAAGCCATGTTTATGCAACGATAGGGTATATTATTTTGTTTTATTTGTTCTGTAATTTTATCGGGTACGAGTTTTAAACTTATGAGCAGGAAAATCCTGGGTCTTGATATTCGTCGCGATGCAGTTTCCGCTGTTATTGTAAAGAGCAGTATGAAAGGCAGCTGGATAGAGAGCCATGCCCGTGTTCCCATTTCGGTGAAGGAAACTTCATTTGAAGAGGAGCTGAAAAGGTCTCTCGAGAGTATCAGCGGCCGGATCGATACCACCGATGCGGTCTGTGTCGTGGCATTGCCTGCCGTTGATGTGACCTACCGGAACATGAAGGCCCCCTTTAAAGAAGTCAAGAAAGTGCGGCAGATACTCCCGTTTGAACTGGAAACGGATCTTCCTTACCAGGCGGAAGATATTGTTTTTGATTTCAACATGCTTGAAATATCTTTGGAAACGGACACGCCGCAGCTTTTTGCCGCGGCAATAGAAAAACAACGCATTGCCGTCCTAATTGATCTTCTGAACCCGTTCAAAATTGAACCGGACATACTGACGATTGGCGGATATGCCATGGGGCATTACCTGTCCCGGTTGTCTGGAGAAAAGCATTGCCGGATGTTCCTGGATATTGGAGACAGCTACACAACAATGGTCCTGTTCCTATCAGGTGATGTCTGCCTTGTCCGCACCTTTTCGATTGTGGCTTCAGAAAAATCAAAGCTTCGTTCGATGTGTTCCCAGATAAACCGAACCCTGCTGGCATTTGAGCAGAAGTCCGGGTTGACTTGTGACATCCATGAGATTCGAATCACCGGCTCTTATTTAGCAGTGGCAGATGTTGACACCGACCTTGAAGCCTTTTTCGGTGTGCCTGTCGCTCGTGCTGATCTCATGGAGAGTTCCAGAAAAATTGTGCTGTCTTCAAAAGAGGAAACCTGGGAACCGCATCTGATGGATGGCGCTTTATCCCTGGCGTTGAATGAGTTGTCAGGGTTCGATGCCTTCAATTTCAGACGGGGCCGGATGGGAATGGAAAAGGCCTGGCTTGAAAACAAAAAAGATATATTGAGAACGTGTTTCCTGGGTGGAGCTGTCGCTCTGCTGTTTCTGGGTTACAGTATCGTGAACACCTATACGCTGAAACAGCGTGTTGAAACCAAGAATGCTGAAATCCTGGAAATATTTCAGACGACTTTTCCGGAGGTGACCCAAATTGTGGACCCCGTTCACCAGATGCGGGTGAAACTGGAAGAGGCCGGAAAGCGTATCTCGCAACCAGGTGAATTTGCAGCATCGGTAAAGACGATCGACATTTTGAATGATATCAGCCGCCTTATACCGGAAAAACAGGATGTGGAACTGGTGAGTATCGTTGTGGGCTCGGATACTGTCATTGTTTCAGGCAATACCGATACATTCAATGCCGTTGACGACATGAAGAGCGGGCTGGAAAGGGCCGATATATTTAAGAGCGTATCCATCAGTTCTGCAAACATGGATCAATCCGGCAAGCGTGTGCGGTTTAAGTTAAAGGTTGCCTTATGATAAAAATGCTTCGCCCATTTTTAGCCAAGCTGAGCAATCGCGAGAAGATGGCCATCAGCATCGGTATCGGTTTTGTCGCTATCTTCATTCTCGTTCAAGTTGCTGTTTTTCCATTTTTTGATGCCAGGGAAAGACTTGAGCGAAGGTTGGCGTCGCATACCATAAGTTATAATGAAATCAAGCAACTTCGGGTAAAATATTCGGAGTTACAGAATCGCGTAGATAATTCAAAGACACGGTTTAACCGGCGACAAAGGGGGTTTACGTTATTCTCTTTTCTCGACAAACTTGCCGGGCAGGTAGGCATTAAGGAACGCATTACCTATATGAAACCATCGTCAAAGAAACAGAAGGATACATCCTTTCGTTTGTCTCTTGTCGAGATGAAATTGAATGGTATTTCCATGGAACAGATTACCCGGTTTCTGTATCGAATCGAAACATCACAAAACATGATTCATGTCCGGCGATTGTCCCTCAACAAGAAGGAAGAAAAGGGAGGGCTGCTGAACGTGATTCTGCAGGTAGAAACATTTGAAGTTTGACGGTTTCGTAAAAAGTCGAATTCATCAAGTGTTTGGTGTTTAGTATTTTGGATTTAGTATGAAAAAAATTAAGAAATCGTTATTTTATATTGCCTATACACTGGTTGCAATTGGGTGTTTTCTCTATTTTCTGTTTCCATCGGAAACATTCAAGGGCGTGGTGTCCGCTTATCTTTTAAAAATGTTACCGGACTACCAGATTCAGATCGATCGACTGCAGCCGGTTCTGCCTTTGGGGCTCAAGTTTGAGCCGGTGATTGTCTCGCAAAACGACCGCATGTTGGCCCAAATCGACACACTGAATGTAACGCCCCGGATTGCATCGTTATTGTCATCCCGGAAAACTGTTAATTTTCGTGGCAAGGCCTATCAGGGAGTCCTGAAGGGGCACATCGATGTAAACACGTCCGACAAAAGTACTCAGACAGATGTATTTCTCAAACTAGCCGATATTCAGCTGTCCGATATCTTGTATCTCCAGGAGAAGCTGGGGAGAAAACTGTCCGGGTTTCTGAATGGGGATGTGGACCTCATGGACAATAACGGGCCAAAAAGGAGTATAAAGGGGAAACTGGATCTTGCAGATGTGCGCATGGAGTTGTCGAATCCCATCATCAACGTTAAGGAGGTGGTGCTCGATCTTGTTGAGGCTGAGTTTAATATTAATAAACAGGTCTTTTCATTAAAACGCCTGGAAGCAAAGGGCGGACAGGTAGAGGGAAGTCTGACAGGTACTATTATGATTCGGAAGCCCATGGGCAAGAGCCGCATTAATCTGAGGGGTTCGTTTTTCCCGCAGGAAGTATTGCTGGCGAGCGTTAAGGATATTTTACCTGGAAAATTTATCAAGCAGCAGATGGGTGATAAAGGGATGCCCATCCGTATATACGGAACCATCGAAAAACCGAAATATTCATTTTCATTCAGGTAATGAATCGTTAACCGTTAAGGTATTTATGAGAACCTATTTGATACTTATCAATGTTCTTCTTTTAACCGGGGCAGCGTACCTCGGCGTCAGCTCATTTTATCAGGTGGTGGGCGCAAGGTTCGAGGTCATCGGTCCTTCCATTGAAGACAGTGAAAAGAAAACAGCGCCCACCAGGGAATCCGTTAACCCCCTGTCCGAGTACAAAGCCATTGAAGAGCGTAACCTGTTCAGACTTGCGGGAAAGCAGGAGGGGACGGAGCCGGCCAAGGTCGATATCGAAGCTCTGCAAGAGACCAAGCTGCAGCTGAAACTCTGGGGCACGGTAACCGGGAATGATCAAAATGCCTATGCAGTTATAGAGGATACCAAACAACGTGTGCAACAGCTTTATCACGTGGAGGATGCCATACTGAATGCCATCGTCAAAGAGATTCACAGGGAGAAAGTTATTCTGGAAGTGGATGGCGCATTTGAAGTACTCCAGATGGAGGAGATCCGAGGAACTGCTGCTAGACGTAACGTAGCCAGACTGAAAAGAGATAAGAAACCGGAAGGATCCAAGACGCTTGGATCCAAAAGCATTTCATTGAAGCGGGAGCGGATCGACGAGGCGGTTAATGACCTGGGCAACCTGATGAAACAAGTGCGCATAAGGCCGCATTATAAGGATGGTCAGTCAGACGGACTGACGCTTTCCGGTATTCGATCCAATTCCATATTCAGTGAAATGGGCTTCCGGAACGGAGATGTCATCGTCGGGGTGGATGGCAAGGATATCGAATCCGTGGACGATGCCCTGAGTCTTTATGAAAATTTGCAGTCAGCGGAAAACGTACAGGTTCAACTTCGGAGAAGGGGCCGGTTGCAGACGATAGATTACTCGGTCAAATAATTATTGAAGGGTTCCAGGGTTCAAGGATTCGAGGGTTCGAGGGTGGCTAACGGCTTAGAGCGGATAGCAGCATCCCAGCCTCCAGGCATCCTCGCATTATAGTATACAAGGATTTCAGGTTCCGAGTGACATGACATGAAGTGAAGTATCAGTGCTTAATGTTATTAAAATAAAGGGTTGAATGGTAACATTATGAAATCACATCAAAATATAGTTAAGATTGTGGTGGCTTTTTCAATGGTGTTTTTACTGTTGCAGCCTGCAGTTGGTGCTGAAAAAAAGGCTGGCCAGACGGGTAAATTGGTATCGATCGATTTCAACAATGTCGATCTCAATGTTCTAATCAAATTCATCAGTGAACTCACCGGAAAAAATTTTGTTATTGACCAGCGCGTGAAGGGTAAAGCCACCATTATTTCGCCTTCCAAGATATCTGTTACAGAGGCGTACAAGGTGTTTGAGTCGGTTCTCGAAGTTCATGGATTTACAACGATACAGGCAGGCAAGATCATCAAGATTGTTCCATCTCCGGACGCCCGGTCGAAAAATATCGAAACACGGATCAGGGAGGAGTCCGGTGCACCCGCAGACAAGGTCGTAACCCAGCTTATTCCTCTGAAATATGCTGCCGCATCTGAAATTAAAAAACTGTTTGCCCCTCTGGTATCTAAAAGCAGTATTATTCTCGATTATTCGCCTACCAATACCCTGATCGTGACGGATGTCTATTCGAATATCCAGCGCCTGACCAAGATTCTGGAAGCCATCGATATTTTGAAGACCGGACGGGAATTAAGTATTATAACCCTAATTTACGCGGATGTCCAGGATATGGCAAAGGCACTTAATTCCGTCTTCGGTGGTACGGTGTCGAAAGCAAAAAAAAGTGCCGGCCAGACCAGGATTATCAAGTTTGTTGCCGATGATCGTACGAACACGCTCATCATCCTGGCCAGTGAAGGGGATACCATCAAAATCAAGGAGCTTATCGCAGTTCTTGATAAGGAAACCCCCAAAGGTAAAGAAAGCATCCATGTTTATTATCTTGAAAATGCCATCGCAGAAGATCTCGCAATTGTACTGGAAGCCATACCCTCCAAAAAATCGAATAGCAAGACAAGCAAAGCAGCGCCCATTGTATCATCAAAGGTTCGTATCACGGCAGACAAGGCCACCAACAGCCTGATCATCACGGCTGAGAAAGAAGATTACCTGATATTGGAAGCGGTGATTCGTGACCTCGATATCCCGCGTTCCATGGTCTATATCGAATGTCTCATCATGGAGGTCGATGTAGAAAAGGATTTTCTCCTGGGGACCGAATGGATCATTGGTGACCAGTTTAATTTCAACGGAGACGAATACGGGGCCACGGGTGGTTTCAGCGGAAACGATCCCGGGTTTTCCAACCTGCGCGGTCTTTCCGGAGGTCTTACAGGAATCGCACAATATCCCCCGGGGTATTCCATGGGGGTATTTGGAGACGGCATCACTGTGGGCGGGGTTACCTTTCCGAGCCTGGGTGCCATTGTCCAGGCCTACAAAAAAGACGAGGACATCAATTTCCTTTCGACACCGCAAATTCTTACCATGGATAACGAAGAAGCGACAATCTATGTGGGTAGAAACGTGGCTTTTCAGACACGATCCGCCGCTGAAACCGGCACCGAAACCTATAGCTCTTACGAATACAAAGATGTTGGGGTTACCCTGAAAATCACACCCCATATCAGCCTGGACAGGTTTGTCCGTCTCGTCATCAGCCAGGAAGTGACGCAGTTGGACGATTTGGCCACCGTCTCGGCAGACCGGCCGGCAACACTGAAACGGACCATTGATACCACGGTGATTGTCAAGGATAAAAGTACGGTGGTCATCGGCGGTCTCATCGATGACAGTATGACAAGAACGAGCTACAAGGTGCCTTGCCTGGGGGACATTCCCGTCATTGGGTGGTTGTTTAAAACAGATAGCAATGCCGTGGACAAAACCAATCTTTTTATATTCCTGACACCCAAGGTGGTGGCAAACCCGGCCGAAGCCCAGGCATTGTACGAGGTAAAGAGAGAAGCGATTGAAAAGTACCGACAAGATCAAACAGGGAAGACGATGGCGGAAGAGATTCAGGGAGACCTCGACGAAATCGATTCAATCAAAGAATAATCAGAAGAATCACATGAAAATGCCACTTACCCAAATCCTGAAACAACACTGCCATGTTTCCGACAGTGATATCGTGGACGCCCTAAAGGTCCGGGAAGAAAAAGGCGGCGATATCGGCAGCATCCTTATCATGAAAAAGGTGATCTCCGAAAAACAGCTTTTAGAGGCCCTCAGTCTCCAGTACGATATTCCTTTCTGGACAAAGCTGCCCCTGGAGGCCATTGGCATAGATTTATCCCAGCAGGTACCGAGCCCTTTCTTGAAAAAGCATCAGATCGTACCCCTGGAGAAAAGGTGGCAAACTTTTGCGGACACTGTGTCAGGCGAGTTGCAGGACACCTTTGATATTGATACGGATTCAGGCCATGACGGCATTATCATTGCCATCAACGATCCCGGAAATTTTCAGCCCATGGACGATCTTGCCCGGCTTCTCGGTATCGATACCTATGACATTGTACTGGCGCCAAAAGATGAAATCATTTCCGCCATCAACCTGTCCTACGATTTCAGCAGGGATTCTGCAGAACAACTTGTTCAGAACATGGAAGAAAGCGGCAGTATGATTATCAGTGAAATCGACGATACAGCCGATCTTCTGGACGATACCAGTGACGCACCTATCATCAAGCTCGCTAACCATATTATCTCGCAATCCATCAAGGCCAGAGCCAGTGATATTCACATCGAGCCTTATCGGGAAAGTTTTAAAGTACGATACCGGGTCGACGGTATTCTGTATGACCTGCTTACGCCTCCCAAGTGGATTCAGGCCTCCCTCATTTCCAGAATCAAGGTGATGGCAAAGATGAATATTGCCGAGAAACGGCTTCCACAGGATGGGCGCATAAACCTGAAGATTGGGAACCAGGAAATCGATGTACGCGTGTCCACTATTCCCACGTCGTTCGGTGAAAGGGTTGTCATGCGGTTGCTGAACAAGACGAGTTCGCTTATGAGACTCAGCGAACTGGGGTTGGACGCGGAAATGCTAGAGAGGTTTAAAAAACTTGTTGCGTTGCCCAACGGAATGATTTTGATGACCGGACCCACCGGGAGCGGCAAGACCACAACGTTATACGCACTACTCTCTTCCATCAATTCGCCTGATATCAACATCATTACCATCGAGGATCCTATTGAGTATCAGATTGACGGTATCAGCCAGATCCAGGTCAATCCCAAAATTGATCTGACGTTTGCCAGGGGGCTGCGCTCCATTGTCCGGCAGGATCCGGATGTGGTGCTGGTGGGTGAAATTCGTGATCATGAAACAGCCGAAATTGCCGTTCAGTCGGCCCTGACAGGACATCTTGTTTTTTCGACACTCCACACCAACGATTCGGCCGGTGCCATAACGCGTCTGGTGGACATCGGTATCGAACCGTTCCTGATTTCATCATCCGTCATTGCCGTTGCCGCCCAGCGGCTTGTAAGGGTGCTCTGCGAACACTGCAAGGAGTTGCACCATCCGGATTCAACCATGCTCACGGCCATCGGCATTCCAAGCGAAACAATCCATGGCTCTGAAATCTACACGGCAATGGGTTGTGAGAAATGCTTTCATACGGGCTATTGGGGACGTATCGGTATTTACGAGTTGATGCTGATTGGCCAAGAATTGAAGAGCCTCATTCTAAAGTCGTTTGATGCGAACCGTATTATGGAGGAAGCCAGGAAACTGAATATGGTCAGCCTGCGACAGGCCGGCATAAAAAAAGTACTAAAGGGTGTCACTACCATTGAAGAGATTCTCAGGATGACACAAAAGTGATGAATTCGTAAAAAGACGAATTCATCATGTGCTTGGTGTTTTGTATTTTGTGTCTGGTTTGAAATATATGCGGACACCCCCATCGGTTAGATACCCAAACACTAAACACTAAACACCAAACACCAAACACCAAACACCAAGCACCAAGCACCAAGCACCAAACACTAAACACTAAACACCAAACACTAAACACTAAACACCCTCATAAAACGAATCCATCATGCTGTATTTGCGTGTTTCAACATGTAGGCCGGGACGCTTGATAGTTTACCTGCTGTTAACGGCTGTCTTTTCAGTCCTCGCCATCCCATCCTATGCGGCAACAACCGTTACCATAGATGCGGATAAACAGTTTCAGTATGCGGAACAGTTGTATTCCCAGAAAAAATATATGATTGCAATCGCAGAATATGAGCGGTTTGTCTACCTGTTTCCCGGGGATGGGCGCGTGCCTGAATCCAGATATCAGATAGGCATGGCCTACTACTCAGCAAGGTGGTATACAGAGGCCATCCAGTCTTTCAGTGATTTGATCGATACAGAAGGCGTGCGGTCGGCCTATCATGCCCGATCTTTCTTCATGGTTGCAGAGAGCCAGTTGCGTTTAAAGCGGAGATCCCCGGCGCTGACAACCCTTCACACTCTGGTGACCCTGTCGGATGATACGGATGTGACGGACGAGGCCAATTATCGTATGGGCTGGATTTTTCTCGAGACGGCTGATTGGGAAAAAGCACGAACCTATTTTCAAAAGATCAGCCATCAGAATCATGTTAAATACCGTCTGGCCGATCTGATCAGAGATCTTGAAAGTGCCGGCGATATTCACCACAAAAGTCCGGGAACGGCCGGCGTACTGGCTATCCTGCCCGGGGCAGGATATCTCTACTGCAACCGGCCCCGGGATGCCCTGATCTCTTTTCTGCTGAACGGCGGTCTCATCTATGCTGCCTATGAGGCATTCGACAATGATATGATAGCTCTCGGGAGTGTTATCACCTTTGTGGAGATTGGGTTTTATTCCGGCAATATATATGGCTCCATCTCCAGCGCCCACAAATACAACCGTGACCAGGACAGAAGGTTTGTGGATCGTCTCAAAGAAAACCTGAAGATCAACCTGTCTTCGAGACCCGAAAACAAGGGGCTTGAACTGTCGCTTCAGTACCGGTTTTAGAAATCTTTGATCAAAGGGGGTATGCTCAAATGAAAGAAACTGACTATTTATTAGGAAACGAGAAAATAATCGATGATCTAAAAAAGATGCCTATTTTTAGGCCTTTTACCCAGAGCGATCTCCAAACGCTACTCAATATGAGCAAGCTGAGAACGTACAAATCAGGAGAAACTATTATACAGGAAGGTAACATTGATTCCTGGGTATATTTTCTTATCTATGGAAAGGTAAAGATTGTTAAAAAAAATAAAGAGGTTACAATTCTGAAGCGTAAGGGCGATATTTTTGGGGAAATGAGATTTATAGACAGCTCACCTCGTTCGGCCTCTGCATACGCAGATGGAGATGTTGCATGTATAGCAGTTGACACCGAGTATGTCGAAAAACTTACCGGAAATGATAAGGTTGCATTCGGTTATATCATGTATCGGGTATTTTCAGAGATACTTGCAAACCGGTTAAGATCATTGACAAGAGAGCTGATAACTCTCAAAGGGAAGGATGCATCGGGGAAATGGATGAATTGAACAAAGGCCCCTTTTTGCTCCAGAAGTAAGAGAAATCTTTACACCTCAATTCTGCCATGAACACTTGAATCAAAAGAATCGAGATATGTTGTCCATAGCGCTGCCGGGCAGCCTCCAGGCAACTGTTCACTTATCATTGACAGCGTTATAACCGTGGGGTGTTGAAAACAGAGGGGCGGTCAATTGCTGATTTTTTCTTGCATATAGCTTAGCGCACACCGGACAGTAGTTGTGTTGCTCTTTCAGATCGGGATGATCGATTTCTTTTTCCTTTGCTTCAACGTGTTTAAGAAATTTAGGCGTCGCAAAAAGCTTGCCGCACATCTCGCACCGAATCAGGGGATGGGTAGCAATGATCCTGTCGCCCACCATCATGGTCCTTACGTTATCTTTGTCGGTAAGCCGAATCGCATGGGTGGGGCAGATATTTGCACATGTTCCGCATCCAATACAGGTCCCTTTATCCGAAGGAACAACATGGTTCAAGCCATCCTCTTTGCGGAAGACCAAGGCGCCTGCACCGATAATTTCTTTGCATACCCGGACGCATAACCTGCAGCGAATACACCCATCCGGCACCCTCCCCGTGGTAAGCCCGAACTCGGCACCGATTTCCAAAAGAGCTTCCGACTGAGGCGCCATGGACAGCAGGTTTCCAATGGCTATGTTCCGCTTTTGGTGTATCATGGCGCTTTCGGTGACAACGTTCAAACCATCCTTTACTTTGATGGCACAGGAGAGTTTGGTTCCCGGGGGGGCATCATTCTCCTGGACCTCTACCACACACAGCTTGCAGGATGCTGCCGGTGTGAGGGCATGATGAAAACAGAGACTGGGTACCCTTATACCCTTTTCGTTCAATATCATGAGGAGTCGTCTGCCTTCTTCGGCTTCATATGTCTTCCCGTTGATCGTTATTGTAACCATGAATGCATCTCCAACGTTGTTAATCAATTTTTCGAAGGCAATCCTGGGGCAGACGGTGCGTTCCCTTGTCCACCAGGCTTACTTCAATCAGTGCATCTGGATCGTTAATGGCCGTATCCGGGTCGGTAACAATCCCATGCAGACCGATAAATTCATCCATATAATCCTGCCACCCCTCGTCAGTCGATGGTTTGAATATTTCAATCTTGTCTCCTCGTCGGAACATTGACAGCCTCCTTTATCTTAGGGGAATAATTTCCTCGTTGTGCTGTTTGGCCGCCATTTTTCGAGAACAGGCGACACATATTGTCCTGTCATCGGCGACTTTAGCCAGGGTGTTAAGGCGTTTACTGATGTAGTCATGGTATTTTGCAGGCCCGAGTGCTTCACCGCAGATGTCACAGTATTCGAGTTTGAGGCGGTTCAATGTCGTCCCACAAATGGACAGGATCCTTTCATCGCCCACATCTTTGATCTGCATGGCATCATTGGGGCAGTTCTCTGCACACGCGCCACAGACGATGCAGCGGTCCGCCGTATCCCTGAAATCGGTCTGAAAGGGCTTGTCAAAATCAAGGTACCCCAGGTTCAGTGCATTGATTCCCATTTTGTCCCGGCAGACTTCGACACAGGCGCCGCAGCGTCGGCAGATGTCACAGCGCAGACATCGGCGAGCCTCCTCTCTGGCGACATTTTCAGAATAACCCAGTTCAACCTGCTGGAAGGTGATCCGCCGCCGGTTGAAATTTAAAAGCGGCATGTCCGGCTTTTTCAAATTCATTTTGGTGCTGGCAGGTACCTCGATAAAATCGATCCGGCCGCGTCGAACAGGAACAGGCGGCAACTTGGGCTGGGGAATTCCGGACAAATAGCGGTCGATGGCGTCAGCAGCTTTTTTCCCGCCGCCGATGGCTTCGACAACCGTTGCCGGCCCCAAAACTGAATCACCCGCTGAAAAGACTCCCTTCATGGTGGTTTCCATGCAGGCTCTGTTCACATGGATGGTACTGCGCCGGGTCCATTTTATTTCGGATAAGTTTTCCAGACATTCCCGATCCACAGCTTGGCCTATGGCAGGTATGATGGCATCGGCTTCCATGAAAAAATCACTTCCATCCACGGGAACGGGGTATTTTCGATCACTGCCTTCACGGGTTGTCAGCTCTGCCCGCAGACAATGCAGCGAAGTGATCTTTCCGTTTTCTCCGATGACTTCCACGGGTACGGTGAGAAATGACATCCGGATACCTTCTTCCTCGGCTTGTTCTACCTCTTCGATATCCGCCGGCATTTCCGAATGGGTTCTGCGGTAGGCGATGGTGACCTCTTCGCATCCGAGTCTGATGCAGGTTCTTGCTGCATCGATGGCAACGTTTCCGCCACCGATAACAATGACTTTTTTTCCGGGTATCTTACGATCTCCGAGCGCGACATTGCGCAGCAAGTCAATCGATTTTATCATCTGGGGATACTTTTTTTCACCGGGAATGCCTAAAGCGAAAGCCTTGTGTGCACCGATGGCAAACAGAAAGGCCTCAAAGCCCTCTTTTTTCAGCTGATCGATAGTAATGTCTTTTCCAAATGCGGTGTTAAAACGGATCTCAACCCCCAGTTCCTGGATCATGGCGGCCTCCCGGTCGATCACTTCTCGTGGTAGCCGATACCGGGGGATGCCCACCATCATCATTCCGCCTGCCATGGGAAGCGACTCGATAATGCTCACCGTGTAGCCCATGAGTGCCAGATAATAGGCCGCACTCATCCCGGCCGGGCCCGCACCGATGATGGCCACTTTTTTATTTTTATCCGGCATTTTATCAGGATTCCGATAGCGCCCCTGGGACAGGGCTCTTTCCGCCGCAAATGCCTTTAAAAATTTTATGGAAATCGGCTTGTCGATGCGTCCACGTACACACATGAATTCGCATGGCCGTGTGCACACCAGGCCACATACCCATGGGAAGGGGTTGTCTTTGCGAATGATTTCGATGGCCTCCGCATCATGTCCCATGCCGATAAGAGTGACATAAGAGGGAATATCGATACCGGCCGGGCAAGCCATCTGACAGGGGGCCGGTGCAAGCTTGATGCAGGCGCCCGAAGAACAGTTATGGGTTTCGACATGGCTGACGAACACTTCCAGGTGCTCGGCTAACGCTTCTTGAACCTGCGCCCCCACATCAACGCAGACATCATCGGGTCCACCAGCTATGAGTTCCTTTGCCAGGGATTCAATGGCAGGGATATGGTCTTTCCCGGCCCTTCCCCAGGCGATATCTTCCAGAAGCTCCAGTAATTCTTCGCTGATCCGGCGACATTTCGGATCCTTGAGCAGGCTGGAATCAAGCATTTCTTTTAACTTGATAACTGAATTGTTGACAGGGCAGATTAAGTTGGACATATTTTTTCCTCATTGTTTTAAAGTGGCAGGTCAATGGCCACACAGATAATCGTGCCTAAGAGAAAATTATGGGCAACATCATATAGATGGCATTCTTTTGGCTACATTTCTGCAGCTGAACGTGCATACCGTTCTCTTTTTATCGGATTGATGTGTTTGGCTTTTTCAAAGTGAAGGCAACCGGTCGTACACACTGTCACACAAGCGGGTTTTAACCCCTGATCCAACCGATCCATGCAGTAATCGCACTTTACCACCCGGCCCCTTTTGGGATCCCATTGGGGTGCGCCCCAGGGGCAGGC
>JAOZSO010000029.1:0-318 GCA_029939655.1 Desulfobacterales bacterium | reverse complement strand
ATATACAGGTCTTGCAGCCTACGCAAAGATCGTGGTTGACAAACACGATCCCGTCCTTGGCCCGGATCTGCATGGCCCCCGCGGGACAGGCTTCCACGCACCATGGCTTTTCGCAATGAAAACACGGTACAAATATATACGCCGCTTTCGGCATACCCTTTACCAGTTTGGGACCCACCTCGATAACTTCACAAAGTTTGGGCCCGACCGGCAGCTTTTTATTGCTTTTACACTGCACTTCACAGGAATGACACCCGATACACCTGTCCGTGTCCTGGTATAAATAATATTTGCTCATTATTTCTTAAACTCCTTTTG
>JAOZSO010000334.1:0-4438 GCA_029939655.1 Desulfobacterales bacterium | reverse complement strand
CATAATAAAAACAGGGACTTAGAAGTAATTCTGAGTCCCTGTTTTATTTTATAAAGGGTTTATTCCCCACAAATAATTTAGAAATCAGGGTAAATAGAAATACGCAGGGGCTGCGTTTCGCAATTCAATCTGTGAAAAATACTACACTTTCACATAAATACCCTTTTCAGGACTCTTTACCATCCCCTTCTTTTTTAAAATCTTTACACTGTCGTATATCTTCTGTCGATTAAACCCGGTCTTTTCAACCAGTGTGGCGGCATTAACACCATTTTTAAACTCTTTGATAACGGCAAATACAGTATCTGCTGCTGTCACCATTTTTGTCGGTTTTGATTTGGGTGGGGTCTTTTTTGCAACCGTTTTCTTTACGGGTTTCGCTTTCGCTACTTTTTTCGATGGTTTTGGTTTTTTAAGTTTGCTTACTATTGCATAAATCTTTTCAACCTTTGTGGAGAGTGCCTTAATTTCTTTTTTAATCGCCTTCAGATCCTTTTTCATTGTCATCCTCCGTTTATAATTTTGAAATTTATTCGTGCAACAGAACAGGCAGCAGTATTAACCAATGGAAATCACAATTTCATCCGAACTTGTGATAATTTATTTCATATCATGTATGTACACCGGATCAAAGCCTTGTTTTAACTATTGCCTATCCATAAATGGTCTTTTCACGCCCTGCCGGCGTTGGGCGCCATGATTTAATTCCTCAAAATAGCACGCTATTCCTCCGGGTTAAATCCGATTAATAATAAAATAAATTTACAAAGGGAGGTTGTCATGATAAATTAATCTGATAAAAAATTAACCGAGATATTTGGTATCGCCATTCTGATGCTGGTTTTGATGGTTGGGTTTTGCGCATCAGCCATAGGCATAGAAAAAAGACGATTCAGTTGTAACAAAAAGTAGGCGAACAGTCATATACAAGAAAGGAGTAAATCGTGAATGTCGTAAAACAAAAGATCATTGTATCGGCGATTATTTCTATAGCATGCCTATTCATTGTGGTTCAGGCTTCGGCGGAAGACATCAAGGAGACCGTCAAGTACAAAGCTCCGAGCATGAGCCAGGTAGTTGGCTTTATCAGTAAACTATCAAAGGGCACAGTCAGCGTTGATCCGGGGCAATGTATCGCGACCACCAAAATGGTAAAGAATACAAAAACCTTTAAATATATCATTCCGTTGAAGGAGATCAATCCAAGCCCGGACTATGTAACCCCCCACCTAAAGAACGTTATTCTTACGGTGGCTGGCCATAAAAAGAAGATCCAGCGCGTCGAAGAAAGCGGAAAAGTGGAAATGAAAAGCAAGGTAGAGCTAAATACACCGGATGAAGATTCGGCTGAAAAATTGGCAAAAGCAATTCGATATTTGATCAGTCTTTGCGGAGGTCCGACCTGTGTTGATTGCGATCCTTTCATGTGGCAATAAATTCATGAAATGTTCGGGCTATCCGATATCACCCATCTGCATCATACGGTTCTCTACAAGACGTTCATTCATATACGCCGCATCTCCGCCGATTTCGCGTGCCAGGTGCTTCATCTGATCAACACTGATGATGTTTTCTTCCGAAAAGAGGTAGATGAGCGCCTTTTCCGCAAGACAGCTCACCTTCAGGGCATTCATCATAATCGGTTCCGGATTTTTAGTATCGAGATATTTCTGTACGAAATGGCTGTAGAGTGCCGCCCGTTCGATATTGTTCTTCAGCAGGCCGAGCTCTTTTTGCAACGGAGCTATGTCCCCTGCATAGGCTTTTTCTCCGAGCGGTTTTAAAACCATAAAGGCGTACTCTTTTCCGGGAAGATAGTGGTGATGGTCGCAACGGGTGGAATAGTTCGGTGTTTTGGGATCTTCACTGCGTTTATCCCCTCCCACGATGATGAGGGGATCAAAATAGAGGGCAGGGCATTCAATACCGTCCACCGAGTAGTAGCGATAGGTATAATAGGAATCGGTGATGCAGTCTGGATGTTCGCAATATGCGGTGAGCGGGATCACGTCTGTGGATTCTTCCATGACAAGTCTTGCCGTTCTGTTGAAGATGTCTTTGCGGAAGTTGAGAATGAGCATGGGGAATATGAAATTGAGCCGATCCTGTTTGGCTCGGCGGGCAATAACATAGGCGATGCGTTCGTCAAAGAACTCCACCTCGTCTATGATCCATGTACCCACGGCCGTGTTGTTCTCAAGCACTTTTTCGAGTCCAAAGGAATCCGAGATGCTGGCAATATCGTTTCCCAGTTCGACATACCCTCCCCTGTACGCGATGGCTTTGGTGGGACAGTCCTCAAAGCGCTTGTCATCGATCTTTGAGCGCACATAAAAGACGTTGCGCAGATCAACCTGGCCGCTGGTGGTAAGATTTCTCACCTTTGCGGATTTCTGCATCGCGACTTGGGAGTCACGGTATATACGGGCGGAGTATTCGGTTTTTCCGGACCCCATGGGTCCGATGATCAATGTGCGACGATCGGATTGGGTAAAGTCGAAGTGATTGATGGCATGATGAATCTGAAGATCAGGAAACCCTAAGCTTTTTAAAAAGTGGCGTGTCTGTGCAGAATTTTCAATGAGTGCCAATTCGTTCTCTCTTCGGATGATGGATGTATTGTATATGGGGTTAAGCCCCTAAATGAAACCTTTTCTTTCACGAAGTTTTTATTAAATGTATATTACGTATATCCTAAAGTCAAAACCCGAATTCGACGGAAATGGATTGTGTTAATAAAGCCGGTTGATTTCATCGATCAAAAGATGATATCTCACTTAGGTATAATAAATCCGTAGAATTGAAAAAACACGGGAAAGGATCAAAAAAATGAAAAAATTACGATTTTTATCATCGCTGTTGGTCATTGTTTTTGTAGTGGCCGGGTGTGCAGGTTTATCAGATTATAAACCCAGTGCTGTTGAGAATTCGTTAGTTGTTCTGCATACGAATGATCATCATGGCCATCCGCTGCCTTTTTTTGATTATCCTAGTCCGGGGCAAGGGGGACTTCCGGCACGTGCGACGCTGGTGAACGATATCAGGGGCGAATTCCCCAATGTGTTGGTTCTTGATGCGGGAGACCTGAATACAGGTCGGCCGGAATCGAATTTTTTCAAAGCCCAACCGGATATTTTGGGGTACAATTACATAAAATATGATGCCCTTGCCGTCGGCAATCATGAGTTTGATCTGAACATGGATGATATGCAGACGCAAATAAAGGCATCCGAGTTTCCATGGCTATGTGCCAATGCAAAAAGAAACGGCAAATACCTCAAGAATGTAAAACCTTATATCATTAAAGAATATCAAGGCTTTAGAGTTGCGATTCTTGGACTTGTAACAGCCCGAACAGCCATCACCGGTAATCCTGCCAATATTAAGGGAATTACATTTGAAGATGAAGTCAAGGTCGCTTCGGCGTTGGTTCCTGAATTGAAGAAAAAAGCGGATATCGTTATCGCCCTTGTTCATATGGGGATTTATGACGATGCCGGCATGGGATCGAAACGACTTGCTGCACAAGTACCCGGGCTTGCCCTCGTGGTCGACGGCCACTCACATACGAAACTTGAAGATCCGGTAATGGTGGTCAATACAGTTACCGGCAACAAGGTTGCTATCGTTCAGGCAAAGTGCTGGGGGCTTTACGTTGGTAAGGCAGTGCTCAAATTTAAAAATGGTGAAGTGACTGGTCTTGACTGGTCTTCCGTTCCCGTTAATGTGAAACGGCGGGAGAAAAAGGACGGGAAAAAATATTACCATTTTGTCGATAAGGAAATAAAGGGTGACCCGGCACTACAGGCGATTCTTAAACCTTATAATGATAAGGTCGAAGCGGTTCTAAGTGAAGTTATCGGGTCTGCAGATGGCGCTTTTATTAATGACGAGACCCGAAAGCAGGAAACCGCATTGGGTGACATTGTTTCTGATTCACAGCTTTGGTACATGAAAAAGATGGGTTTTGATATTGATTTTGCCTTCCAGAACGGGGGTGGTATTCGTGCCACACTGGGCTCTGGGGAAATCAAGAAAAAAACCATTTATGAAGTTCTGCCATTCGACAATTCCATCTGTGTGGTTTCATTGAAAGGTTCTGATGTTATTGCGCTTTTTGACCAGACACCAAAAAATATCGGTCACGGTTCAATGCCTCAGGTATCCGAAGGGGTGTCTTTCACCATCAATACGGCATCCGGCAAAGTAGAGAACCTGCTCATCGGCAATCGCCCGGTTGATCCTGCAAAAACCTATAAAATTGCCCTGAACTCCTACCTTGCCGCAGGTGGTGACGGATACAAAGTCTTTAAAAAAAGGTCGGATTTTTATGACTCATCCATGATGCAACGGGATGCATTTATCGAGTATGTGTCCCATCTAAACAGGGCGATTTCACCGCAAACACATGACAGGATCACAATAAAATAATCGGTTC
>JAOZSO010000333.1:0-4450 GCA_029939655.1 Desulfobacterales bacterium | reverse complement strand
CTTTGACACCCCAGGGGCCCAACTGCACCACCGTGACAATCGCTGTACCTTTGACGCTATTATCGAAGACTACGAACTCACGGACAAAGCCCTGCTTCGAATGGCCAAAGTGATCAACGCTGCGGACACAGACACCTTGGATGCCGATCCGTTGGCGACCGGTTTTGAGGCCATAGCCGTTGGTTACGGTTTACGCTACCCGGATGACGTGGAGAATATAGAAAGGCAGTTCGAGGTATACGATGCCCTGTACGCCTGGTGCCGGTTGGATGTCGTAAAAAGCGAACCGTAAATAAATACATCATGGCAACCTCTGAAATCATTAGAACCCATATATCAAGACTTACCAACTTTCTTGGTCTGCAGCGAAGCACCATTGGGGTGCTGGCCATGGTGGTTCTGGTGGGTATGGGGGAACGGATGGCCGAGCGCTTTCTGCCCATTTACATCCTGTCTCTGGGAGGCGGAGTGCTGGCCATCGGTCTGCTGCAGGCCATGGACAACTTTCTTTCGGCCCTCTATTCATTTCCGGGTGGGTACCTGGCAGATCGAATCGGCACTAAAAAGTCTCTTTTAATCTTCAACCTGGTAGCCATGAGTGGCTTTACCCTCGTAATACTGATTCCCACTTGGCAGGCAGTGCTGGTCGGAGCAGTACTGTTTATTTCCTGGTCGGCCATCTCCCTACCTGCCACCATGAACCTGATATACAAGGTGCTGCCCCAAGACAAGCGCACCATGGGAGTCAGCATGCACTCTCTGGTTCGCCGTATCCCCATGGCCCTTGGTCCTTTGGTCGGTGGATTCTTTATCGGCGTATGGGGAGAGCGTGATGGCGTAAGGCTTGCCTTCGGAGCCGCTCTATTTATGGCGGCAGTGGCCCTTTTCCTGCAGCAGCGCATGATTGAAGAAGATAAAGCGCAAGGAACAACCGTTGGAGATACCTGCGGACTGGTACCTGAAAAAAACCCATTGAAGCTGTTTAAGCTGATGAATCCGTCTATGAAGGGGCTGCTTGTAACCGACATTCTCGTGAGATTCTGCGAGCAGATTCCCTATGCCTTCGTTGTAATCTGGTGCATGAAAACAATAATTGAACCGGTAACCGCACTACAATTTGGAATTCTGACCACAATAGAGATGGCTACGGCAGTGCTTGTGTACATTCCGGTTGCTTATCTGGCTGATCGCAGCACCAAAAAGCCTTTTGTAGTTGTTACCTTTTTCTTTTTCTCCCTGTTCCCTTTGGTGCTGCTTTTTAGTCAATCTCTTGAATGGCTGGTCGCGGCGTTCATCCTGCGGGGACTGAAAGAGTTTGGCGAACCAACCCGTAAGGCATTGATTATGGATCTTTCCCCGGACAGCTGTAAAGCCGGAATGTTCGGGCTTTACTACCTGATTCGGGACGTTTTTGTTGCCGTTGCAGCGCTTGGCGGCGCTTTTTTGTGGCAAATAAGCCCGGAAACGAATTTTATTACGGCATTCGTGTTCGGGTTCATTGGCACTATCGGGTTTGCGATTTTTGGCCGCGATCTCCAAGAATAAGAATTGGATTTCCAATCACCTCTTGAACAAACGGATTACAATACTATCTTTTGACACGGTTGGCTCTGGGAGACCTAAGTGTGTACAAATTGCAGACTCCAGCTTTTCCTGAGAGACATCTGCGCCCTCCACTATGATTTCATCTCCCACCATAACTGCCGGAGCTACCGGCAAGTCCAATTCAAAGTATTCGTCGGTCAGATAGTCTGCTTTGGGTTTTGACAGGGTCTCAATTTTGATTTCATATTTATCACCCAGACCGGGCATCATTTTTTTGAAATGCTTTCATGGCTTACCATTCGGCTCGTTAAGAAAGAATTTGACCTGTAGCATGTGTTCCTCCCTTTTACAGACTGATTGCATCTTGCAATGTGGCTGTTTTCACACAAATATCAATTATTGCTCATTGGAACGGGCTTTAAAGCATCTGCCATACGAATCAAAAACTGATCTGCCGGCATAAAATCAACAAGACGAAGATCACGCCGTTCAATTCCCTGTCGATCTAAAAAAACTACCGTAGGGACCCCTTTGACTCTGTATTTTTTTAACAACAGTTCTTGTTTCTGCTGCCCTTTACGCGTGAAATCAATTTTAATCATGATAAAATTTAGTTCAGCCTGTCTCACAACTTCCTTATCATGAAAGGTGATATCTTCAAGTTCTCTACAGGGACTGCACCAGTCGGCATAAAAATCTATGATGACCGGTTTTATCTGGTTTTTTGCTTCAGATAAAAGCTCATCAGAGTATTGTTTCCAATCTACGCCGGGTCCCTGTATGGCTGATGTTCCTATTAGTGTTGTTGCAATGACCATTGCCACGATTACAGACCCGGTCTTGATCCATTCAAATACACGAATGTTCGCTTTGCTTTTATCAAACCAGCCTAAATGAAATCCCGCTGCCAAGGCCACGGCCGCTAAAACGAAGACTTGGGATGCTTTAGGCAAGACCGGTCTAATAAAATAAGCTGCCATGCCTATCAGAACCCAGCCCATAACCTTTCTTACCCAGAGCATCCATTCGCCTGACCGCGGCAATTTATCCAATTTTCCTGAGAACATGGCCAAGATGAAAAGGGGAAGGCCAAGACCTATACTCAAGGTAAAAAAGATCAGAAATCCTAACCAAGGATCTCCTATACTCGCCACCCAGGTTAGCAATCCAAGCACAAATGGTCCGATACAAGGTGCGGCAACAACTCCCAGCGTAATACCCATGAATAGACTGCCAAAATAGCCTGTGTATGATTTTGATGATGCTTGATTTAGCCAATATGGTAATCGTAATTCCCAGAATCCAAAAAGGCTTGAGGCAAAAAATACCAAAACAACTGCAACGCCAATCAGAACGATAGGATGTTGTAACATTGCCCCCATCAAGCCGCCGGTAAGAGCGGCTGTTACACCCAAAAGCGAGTTGGTGACGGCCAAACCAGTAATATAACTGACGCCGTGAATCATTAATGTTTGCCGGTTCTGGCCGGCTCTACTGGTAAAATAGGATACTGTTATGGGAATTAGTGGATATACACAGGGTGTAAGATTAAGAGCAAGACCACCAGCGAAAACACCAAGAAGCGTCCAAATGATAGCCCAGCCCTGAAGAGGTTTGGAGGTGTCCGATGGCGAACCCCTTTGAGCAAGTCCAGCTGGTGAAACCTCTACAGGTAAGCCCTTGGCATGCCATTCCGGATACCCCATGGGATCCCTATAAACGTTTTGATAATCAAGCTTTACGGCCACCCGGGCCGCTGAATCACTGCGAACTCATGCCAAGCCCGCTCAATAGAAAACGATAAAACGGTTTTTATCCGATCCTAAAAACTCCTCTAATGCACCTTTTTTACGCCAGCGTGACAACCAAGTCGGTTCAATGGGGAAATTTACGGCCCCTTTCAGGTGTCCGCTGCGATATTCCCATTCCTGTCTGGTATCAACCAGTAGGATCTTGCTAGGATCGCTATTATACTGCTCCCATAATTCATCTGTACTAATGATTTGGTAAGAGCCTTGTCTGGCTTCAGCCAATACATCTTCCCAAACAGCGATTATTGGCGTCACGGGTCGATTTGCAAACCACAATGCTCCAGCTGTCACAGCAATGGCGATCAACGCTAGAAATATTCTATTTTTGCTGTTCATTGAATAATCCCTTACGAAATCAGTGCTTTTTTTAATTGCCAACTGCTAATGTCAGCCCCATCGCCATCCAATCCTGGACCCCTTCTTCAAGGCGAATGGCTTTTATACCGTTCTCGCGTAATATCTCTACCGCATGAACCGAGAGAACACAGTATGGACCACGGCAATAGGCCACAATTTCCTGATTTTGCGGCAACTCAAAAAGGAGTTTTTTTAGATCGTTCAAAGGGACTGACAGAGCACCGGGTATGTGACCAGCTTGATATTCCTCTACGGGTCGGACATCAAGTACTGTAACAACACCTTCTATGACCTGTTTCAACAATTCCTTTCTGTTGACCGGTTCCATGCCTTCGCGACCATCAAGAAATCGTCGTTTAATCATTTCAATTTCTGCCAACCGATTTTCGGATAACACCCGCATCGATCTAAAAAATGAGCACACCATTTGATCCGCAAGTCTGTATTTGACAAATAAGCCTTCTTTTTCGGCTTCTACCAGACGTGCAGCTCGAAGTATCTGGAGATGCTGCGAAGTGTTGGCCACGGTCAGGCCGGTTTCCTTGGAAAGCGTCTCAACGGTTTTTTCACCCTGACATATCAAATCAAGCAACTCTAATCGTTTCGGGCTTGATACTGCCTTGCCGATTCTTGAAAATTGTTCATAAATGGCGTCTTTGAATCGTCTACTTGGCGTTTTCATGAAAGCCTCCTCAATTATTCAATTAATCTATTGAATAATATAATTCGATGTATCA